>JAFGQB010000232.1 GCA_016935915.1 Spirochaetota bacterium | reverse complement strand
TGATGCAAATAAGTTGTCTATATTCCCGCCTATTAAAGCCAGCGTTATTGATGAGGCTGATATCGGTTCATTATATACAAACTCTATAGTATCAGATGAACCTGCACCATTATTTCCACCCGTATCATAAAGCGTCACACTCACAAGCTGTGGATTGGTTGTGTCCCAACTGCCTGTAACAGTCGGAGTCACTGCGGTATCGATTACATTGCCATAAAGATCATGGAAACTATTGCTTGGCGTTAAATTTCCGCCCGGAAATACTCCATATCTGTTCGTAATTGTACCGCCTAATGTTATAATGACAGTCATACCATCTGCACTTAAATAAACACTGCAGTTGTCAGCGGTTACTGTAGTCGGTATATCAAAAGTACCAATATAATTCAGTATTGTTGTTAAATCTTGTCCGGTTATTGTATTGTCTCTTCCAACAAGAGCATCTGCTTCTAAAGAAGGCTCGCTGAAAACAATAGTCATTGTATCACCATTAAAAGCTCCGTTATTATTCAATGGATCATTTAATGTTACACTTACAATTTCAAGATCCGTATCATCCCATGTTCCAGAAGCCGACTGTGTTACTCCAATATTAATTGTATTACTATTTGAATCAGTGTAAGTATTTGCCGGTGTAAAAACTCCGCCGGGAAACGTCCCATACCTGTTTGTAATAGTGTTGTCCAATGTTATTGTTAATGTTGTGCCGTCAGCACTTAACTCCAGAGTACAACTGCCGCCGGTTACTAATCCGGCTGTCGCAAAACCCCCGAGTTCTGCTATCAAGTTTTCGATTGTCCCGGTTATATTACCGGATCCTGCCGTAAATGAGTTATCCACATTGCCTAGGATTAAACTTGAGGAAATTGATCCTGCAGATAAAGATTCATTATATATAAAAACTATTGTATCACCTGAATAGGCTCCATTGTTATTTAATGGATTACTTAATGTTACACTTGTTAATACAGGACTTGCTCTGTCCGTACATGCAATATTTGATGTACCTAATAAATTGCCTGCAAGATCCTGAACTGTACTGCCTGTATAATTTAGATTAGGAGTTTGTCCTGTATCTAGGTCTCCATCATCAAATGTTATATATATGTCAGTGTCATTTGCCGTATCTCCATTTGTTGTTGAGCTAAACGTTAAATTGCTGGCGCCTGTTATTGCAAATTCTCCGCCAAGAACAGCCGAAAGAACTGTCGTATCATTTATAGCCTTGCTGAATGTTATATGTATTGCATCTATAAATCCGTCTCCGTCAAGGTCTGCTGTTTCCCTGCCCGTAATTATCGGAGCAGCATTATCCAAAATAGAATAGACCATTGGATCAATTACAGTATAAGTGCCTGCTCCACCGCCTAAGAATGACATTTCAAGCTTTCCACTGGATTCTGTATTAAAATCCTGCATTCTTAAACCACTAACTGTGATGTACTCATCTGTTAAGAAATCTGATTGAAGATAAATTATCATTGTTTTAGAATCAGGATATGAAACTGGTGCCACAGGTGGTGGCACAGTATCAACTCTGCCGCTTGCAGTTCCACCGAAAGTCGGATTTGTAACTGATGTATCAAAACTGCAATCCAGAGATGAAGGTATCCTTATATATATTTCATATGAATTTGTTAATTTTGATGAAGTACCAGTATTCGTAATTGTTAATTGCGGTATTGTTGTGGCACCTGCGCCTTTTGTAAATGTCTGATTGTTTGCAGAAACCAATGTCGGATCAGGATCTAAAACAAAATCTATATATACAGTATCATCTGTTCCGATTCCGAAGTTCTCTGAACCGTTTGTACCATTGGTTAATAATGAAAGCTGAACAATTTCTGCTGTGCCATCTTTTATTTTTACCCAGCCCATTCCAGTTGAGTCTGTTGTTACAACAGTTGAAACCGCATCTATTGAATTTTCAATCGGACTGTTGTTGCTTGACATAATTCTAGCAGAACCGTTGTTAAAATATACATAAATGTTTCTTGAATATGAAACAGGATTGTTATTCACATCTACTATCTGCAAGACTACTGTTTCACCTTTGTCCGTATCCAGAGTACCAGTTACAGCAATACCATCATCATAAGACAAGGCTACATGGTCATAAGTAGGAGAAGGAGGTTTGGGTATATGGCTTGAGTAAATCCTGTAATATTCACCAACTGTTGAACCATTATTTGGAGAATTATAAGAGTAAATCTCAGAAGTATTCCTACCGTCTGCAGGATTGCCTGTAGTTTCTGTTACTCTTAAATTCCATGTACCGTCTCTTTCAGTGCCGATAGGAAATGTGGAATAAGGAGAGGGATCAACGCCATAAAGTGACAGAGCATTATATCCGCTATCCGGTGATACTGAAACAGCGCCCAAATAAGTTCCTGTAACATTATAACCGGCACAGGTTTCACTGCCGTCCATTTCAAAACTTCTAAAAACAATATTATCTACTGCATTATCCGGTACAAAGGGATAAAAATCCCAGGTAAAACCGACATTGTTTAAAAATACTACACTCCAGCTGTACATAAAAGAACGTGCACCGGAAACTGCTGTAGGTGTAGTTGACGGGGCAAATGAAACATCCGCCTGATATCCGTTTTTGTTTATGCCTGTTGAAGTTGTATCAATCTCTACTACAATCTTGAAGTAGTATTTATTCCCTATTTTTTCTCCCTGATCAGCTCTTACCGCATTTGGGAAATAGTACCAGTTGTTATTATAACCGGCGGTTTCATCGGCTGTGAAAGATGACAACAATGTACCGACTCTGGCTTGACTTGTATCCGATGAATAGTCTATAAGTTTGGAGTAAGGATGGCTCAAAGCTCCAGATCCTCCGATCAGATAATAGAAAGTATCAAGAGTTGCTTCATCCAGAGTATCAGGTAAAGTATCATCAATTCCCGAATCATATATGCCAAAATAAAGCATCGTTGATGCACCTACAGAATCCGGTATTTCAAAAAAAATAACATTTACCCTGTCTCTGTCACCGCTTGAAAGCTCTCCAGCATTTTGAAGATATCTGTTACCCTGCGGTATCTGACTGGACTGACTGAAAAGCATGAAAATATTTATGGCTAAAAAAAATATGATAAAAAGAATTCTTTTCATATTAATAATATTTCTATTCTAATTTTATAGCTTAATATATATAATTTCAATAATTTTAAGAAAAACTTTAGAAATTTTTATAATTTTTATAAAAAATTTAAATAAATAAGTAAAATCTATTAATTTAAATCTATTATCTATAATTTCTATAAATATTTCGGAAAAAAAAGAAGTTTTATTTAAAAAAAATTTACAAATAAAAAAACTTTTTATTATAAATAAAATTAACTAAATTTTGATTTATCATTAATTTCTTTGACATTCACAGTTAACTCACCCTTTGATAAAATAACTCTCAATTCTTCTGTGATCTTAACCTGATCAAATGATTTAATAATATCATGATTTTTATTAAAAACAACAGAATATCCTCTATTTAATATTTTTAAAGGGCTTAAACCATCCAGTTTCTGAACTTCAATAATAAATCTCTGCCTCAAGTTATTGTATTTCTCATAAAAACTATTTACCATTTTTTCTTTAAGATAACTGAAATCCTGAAGATTATTTTCATAAATTATTTCAAAAAGGTTTGAAAGCCTCTCTTTTGTGCATTGACTTAATCTTAATTTAAATTTTTCCATGCAATTATTTACTGCAACCTGCATTCTTAAGTTTAAGGCTGCTATTGAGTTAAGAAGTTCTTCACTGTTTTTTACCACAATCTCAGCTGCAGCAGACGGAGTTGGAGCTCTCAAATCAGCACAAAAATCAGCTATTGTGAAGTCAATTTCATGTCCTATGCCGGTAATTACAGGTATAGGACAATTATAAATAGAATAAGCTACAATCTCTTCATTAAAAGGCCATAGATCTTCGATAGAACCACCTCCTCTTGCAATTAACAAAACATCAACTTTATATTTTGTATTTTTGTTAAAATTATAGGAAGCAAAATCAATTGCATCTGCTATCTCTTTTTTTGCGCTTTCTCCCTGCACACTGGCTGGGAAAACAGTGATTTTAATTGAAGCAAATCTTCTTTTTAATACATTTAAAATATCCTGTAAAGCCGCACCGGTTGGTGAGGTTACAATTCCGATATGATTTGGATATTGAGGCAGATTTTTTTTACTTTCAGGATCAAACAGACCTTCTTTTGACAACTTATCTTTGAGCATCTGGAACTTTACAGTTAATTCACCAATACCGAAGGGCAAAAGAGAACTAATTATTATCGAATATTCACCGCTTCTCTCATAAACACTGATCCTGCCTTCAGCTAAAACCGCCTGCCCGTCCTCAAGCCCTTTATATCCCCCGGCTTTTAATGAAGTGATTATAGAGTTTTGAGCACCTTTAAAAATTATTGCTTTAATTGATGCAAACTCGTCTTTAAGGGCAAAATACCAATGCCCTGATGAAGAAGGCCTGAAATTAGAGATTTCACCCTTTAAATAAACCAAAGGATAACTGTTTTCAAGTTTATTTTTTAAAATTTTAGTAAAATCAGAAATCGATAAATAATTTTTATCATCCATAAGTAACTGCCTAATATTTAAACATCAAATGATAATTTAAAAAGCATAATATCAATGATACATTTAATTTGCAATAAAAATAATTTTAAATAAAATAACATATTAAAATTTTATTCCTTTTAAATTTAAAAATATTAAAAAAACATTTCACTTTTAAAACTAGATTTGATAAAACATAATAAGTAAAGTAAAAATTTCGTTTTCGGAGTATTTATGAAAAGTTTAATCTTTGATGGGGTATTTATTAATAAAGATCTATTGCCTGACTTTAATAATAAAACATCACTAGAAATGATATATGAAACAGCCAGAAAAAACAAATTTGACAGGTATATTTTAATACAAAACGGAAGCATTAAAACAATACCTGAAGGTATCAAAAATATAATAATTAAAGACAAAAAACCAACTACAATACTCAACACGATTTTAAAAGAAGCAAAAGATACAGACACTGTTGTTATTTTTAATGCTGACTCTCCCTTTTATGATGCCGACTATACAGAATCGATGATCGCAAGACATGAAAAATACATTGCAGACTATACCTATTGCCTTGGTTATCCGGAGGGTTTGACTCCATCAATATTACGAAAAGATATTATAAAAGAATTGATTAATCTGATAATTGATGACAAAATCGAAACATCAGATTATATTTTTTATGCTATATCAAAAGAAATAAATTCATTTGATATTGAGACTTTCCTTTCAGATAATGACTTAAGGATTTATAGAATTACTTTCGGTTGTAAAAACAGCGGAGATGAGATTATTACAAAAAACGTTTTTAATGAAGTTATGAGCGAAATTAAAACAGAAAAAATATCTAATTACTTAAAAAACAATCTTGATAAACTGTTTTCCGTAATATATCTATTGATCCTAGAATTAACTAATTATTCAAAAGTCAAAAGCATATATTATCCTGAGGTAAAAGAAGAAAAATGCAACATCGATATAGAAATAGTAAAAAAATGCATTGGTTATTTTCATTATATGAACAATGAACTTCATATAATACTCGGAGGCATAGGAGAACCACTTGAACATCCTCAATTTATTGATATATTGTCTTTTATATTAAACCTTAATATAAATGTAATAATTGAAACAGCAGGTTATCTTATTGATAATGATTTTATAAAGGAACTTCAAAAATTTGAGAAAGAAAAAATTACTTTTGTTGTTAAATATGATGCTTATAACGAAACAACATATAATTTGATTCATCAGGGTTCAAATTTTCTTAAAGTTAAAGAATCCATAAATTTATTAAAAAACAACGGATTTAAAGTTTATAAAGAAATAGTAAGAATTAATGAAAATGAATCTGAAATAGAAAATTTTATAAAGAACAAAGAAACAGATGATCTTATAATAAGAAAATATTCAACTTATTGCGATATGCTGCCTGATAAAAAAGTCGTTGATCTTGCACCATTGGATAGGATCCCCTGTTTTCATTTAAGAAGAGAATTTTATATAAGATCAGACAATAAAATCCCGGCATGCATGTTCAGCAGGTTTAAAAACGATATCGGAAATTTAAATAATAGCAATATTGAAAACATTGTCAAAGAATTGAAAAACTTCTATATGAAAAATGCTAAAAATGATTATATTGATTTTTGTATCAACTGCAATGATTATTATATTTTTAATTTTTAACTTTAAAATAATGGGATGAAACATGAATGGCTTTTTGAAAAAAACAGGAATTTTTTTACAGGTTAGAATCAATTCTACTAGACTTAGAGGAAAAGCTTTATTAAAGCTTTTTAATAAGACAATAACAGAACATGCTATGGAAAGATTAAACATAATACCTGCTGATTACAGGATACTGGTAACTACAAAAGAAAGTGAATATGCATTACAGAATTTAGCGTCAAAAATGGGATGGAAAATTTTCTATGGAGAAAACCATAATGTTCTAAAAAGATTTGTAGATGCCGCATTATATTTTGGTGTTGATATAATAGTCAGGGCTACTGCCGATAATCCGCTTGTTTCATCTGAAATTGCAATTGAAACATTGAATTTATTCAATAAAACAAATTGCGATCTGGCGCATTTGACAAATATACCCTATGGAAGCGGAGTTGAGGTTGTAAAAACAGAAGCTCTCATCAAAGCACTGAAAAACAGTAAAATTCCATATGATCTGGAACATGTAACACCATATATATATAAGCATAAGGACAAATTCCTTATCAAGTCAATTAATTATTATGATAATGATAATACCTGTGAAAATGTGAGAATTTCAGTTGATACAAGCGAAGATTTTTCCAGAATCAATTATCTTTACAGAGCAATCAAAAAAAGCACCAATAAGTTTAAAATTAAAAATATTATTGATACGTGGAATAAACTTGATTTCAAAAAATTTAAAAGGTGCCTGCTAATTACTGCCTATAGTGACAGTTATGGTATAGGTCATATAAAAAGATTATTAAACCTTGCAAATAAATTTAAGGATAATTTCCATATTTATTTATCATTCAAACACGGTAATAAAGATATTTTATCAAAAATAGAATGCTGTGATGTAAATTATATTGATTATAATAAGCTTGATAAATTTATAATAGAAGAAGGAAGTTTTGATAGAGTTATTACTGATCTAAGGGATACATCCTTAGATGAAATGAAATTTTACAAATCTCTGGGACCTGTTATCAGTTTTGATGATCTGGGAGAAGGAGGACAGCTTAGTGACATAAATATCAAGAGCATTCCATCCCCTGACGAAAAAAACTTTTTAAAATTTAATTTAGAAGGCTTGGATTACTTAATAACAGACATTCCCAATAATAAAGCCAATGCTAAATTAAAATTTAACAATCCCATAAAAAACATTTTAATTACTTTTGGCGGCTCTGATCCTGCAAATCTTTCAAAACCTGTAGCAAGAATATTTGAAAAACTAGGTTATAAAGTTACTTTAGTAGTAGGACCGTATTTTAAAGAACAGGTTAATGAATCAGAAAACTGTAAAATTATATCAAATTTAGATAATCTCAAAGAAATAATTGATTCATCCGACATGGTAATTACTTCTTTTGGTATTACTTTTTTTGAATCGCTGATATCAAATAAACCAATTCTTCTAATTAATCCTTCTTTATATCATGATAAACTAACAAAAGAGTTTAAATATCCCTATTTAATTGAAAATAATAGTGAAAATGCAGTTATTTTCGGTTTAGATCTAAAAATCGAAGAAATACTGAACAAAATGAAAAATGACAATGCATTTTCAGAAATTTTAGAATTAAATTCACTGAATAAATTCTTTTCACTGAAAATCGGAAATAAAAAAAATGACATTGTTAAACTGATATCCAACTGGACATTTTCACTGCCGATTTGTCAAAACTGTTCGTCAGACAAACAGATAGTTTTATACAGAAACAGCAATCATAATATTCACAAATGCAATTCTTGCGGAATGATTTATATTATCCCATTTACGCAAATAACAGAGAACTATAACAGCAAATATTTTAACCAGAAATATAAAGAACAGTACGGAAAAACTTATGCAGAAGACAAAGATAATATACTCCTTTTAGCCCGTGAAAGGTTATTTAATATTAGATCATATATTGATAAAGGTACATTACTGGACTTTGGAAGCGGTCTTGGTTTTTTTGCAGAATACTGTGAAAATAACGGTTTTATTACTACCTGCATAGACATTTCGGATTACGCAATTGAATATATTAATAATGTTCTAAAATTAAGAGGGATAAAAGGAGATATTGAATATCTTGAAAAAAATTCTGAAGCCTTTGATGTTATATCATCTTATTTTGTAATAGAACACATTCAGGATTTTGTAAAACTTATTTTTTTATTTCATTCACATTTAAGAAAAAACGGAGTCCTTTCATTATCTACACCTAATGCCAATGGAATTTCCATTAAAAAAGATTTTATGAAATATGCAAAAGCTCATCCTGAAGATCATTATTTTATTATTTCACCGAAATTATTAAAAAAAATTCTTAAAAGACACGGGTTTGGTAAAATTAAAATAATCATCAGGGGTATTCATATTGATAGGTTTATAAAGTCTGAAAAATTAAAAAGAAATAAGTTTTTTACCAAATTTATATATTTTTATGCAAAATTATTCAAACTTGGCGATACTTTTGAAATTTATGCTCAAAAATCTAAATAAATTACTTAATTTTTTACTAATCCCTATCGAATAAATAATAATAGACATTTAATTTATGCTTAAAAAAAATTTTTTTTTATTGATTTATTTTTTCACAATAACTGCACTATTTTCACAATCAGAAAAATTCCTTCCCCTGAATCATATTATACAAACTGATAATATAGATATTGAATATTATAGTGACATGGGTAAAATTATATTGAAAAAAAACAAAAAGAATGTAATTTTATTAATAAATTCACCATACTTAATCATTGAAAATAAAAATTACTTTATCAATGATATAGTTTTATTTAAAAATGGAACCGTATATATACCGGAAAACCTTTACCTGCTTATAAAAAAATACCTGACATCTAACAAGGACTTTATAAAACATAAATATATTACTTTAAATAATATCTCAGATAATTATTATTTGAACAGTCCCGCAGTACATGCGCAAAATAAAAAAAGCATGGAAGATAAAACATCAAAAAGTTCTGGATACAAAGAAAATCCTGACAATAAAAATATTTCAAATTCCAAAGAAGTTCTTTCAGCCGATAATGTAAATGTAAAAGACAGATATATATTTGATAAGGAAGTATCTGAAAAAATTAAAATCAATGCCATAATTATAGACCCGGGTCATGGCGGCTCTGATCCCGGAGCAATAGGATTTTCAGGTATTAAAGAAAAAGAAATTGTATTAAAAACATCTTTATTGTTATATGATAAATTGAAAGATGTTTTTAAGGATAAAAAAATAATATTGACACGCGATAAGGATGAATATATTTCTTTAGACAAAAGGTCGCAAATAGCAAATTATGTTTTCAATAAATACGGACCTTCCCTTTTTATTTCAATTCATGTAAATGCTTCCAAATCCAAAAAAAGCTATGGATTTGAAACATGGTATCTGGTTGAAGAATACAGAAGAAATATCGTAAAAAGCGGTAATATATCAAATGATGCTGATGTAGAAACTGTATTGAATTCCATGCTGAATGATGAAATTTATAAAGAATCAAAATATTTAGCCAATAGAATCCAGTTCCATTTAAATAATGAAATCGGATATGTATCATTGGACAGAGGTATTAAAGAACAGACATACTTTGTTATAAAAAAATCAATAATGCCTGCTGTATTGGTGGAAATAGGATTTAATACAAATAAATATGAAGAGATAAGATTGACAAAACACGATTATTTGAATAAAATCGCAAAAGCCATTTTAAATGGCATAATAGACTTTATTAAATTATACGAGCAGACAAATGGTTATACAAAATGATATTTTTAAAAAATATTATAACTGGATTATAATCGGAGCAATGATCATAACAAGTATAATAGGTTATTTTCTAACGAACAAGAACTATTATCATTCTTTGTTATTTTATTCAAATAAAGAAAAAACAAAACTTGTGTCAGAAAGAAGAGCTATTATAAAAGGAAAAACAAAAAAAGATAAAATAAAAAACAGCATTGAAGAATTACTGCTGGGACCTATAGATCCAAAAATATACAACATATTCCCAATTGAATCAAAATTATTATCCCTCAGGATTGAAAATAATACAGCACATATAAATTTAAACAGAGAAACCATAATGAACATTGATTTTAAAAAAACAAAAGACACTTCTTTATATTATCTGATTTTACAAAGTATAGCTAATACTATACATTTTCAAAATAGAAATATTCAATATGTCAAATTTTATTTTGACGGAAAAGAATATAATTTTATAGGAGATATTCGGCATTCTGTTAATGGATTAAAACCTGATTGGAAAATACTAAAATAAACAGAATTTTTTTATAAATTTTTATTATAAAAAATTTATAAAAAAATTTATAAAAAAATAAAAATTGTCATTATTTGTTGACAAAATATTATGTAATCGTATAATATTAAATAAATATTTATGATTTAAAAAAAATTTTTTTTTAATAATAAGGAGATTAATTATGAAAAAATGGATTTGCCTCATACTGGTAATTACAATTTCTGTGTTATTATCAACAATTTTACATGCAGAAGAAAAAACATTAATAGATTTTTCTCTTTTAAAAGCTAATAGTATTGATGGTAAAACGCAGGAAGAAGGAACTGTTTTAGCACCTTTAGCTAAAGATTCAGAAGAATATAAAAAATTCGATGATCACACAAGCACTTTAAACAATAAAGAAGAACCTAGAAAACAACATATGGAAACTTTATTGGATTTTAGCGGTGTAGTAGGAATGGGAATGAATTCTACAGATGCAAAATCAGTAAAAGTATCTTTAGCACCTGCTAATTGGGTAGTAAGATTAAACTCATCTGCTGCATTTACTGAAAACACTGCGATGTCATACGCTCTCGAATGGCATACTAAAGCTAATGAAACAAGCATTCTTCATGATCCACCGAAAGAGGGACAGGCAGCACAAAAACCTGCAGGTTATACCATATTGGGTTTAAGGGTCAAATTTCCAGAAGCAAATTTCAATTGCTGGGCTTTAATATCTCCTCCTTTTGATATACCTGCTTATGAAGATAAAACTATTGACTTTGTCGGCAGACCGATAGATAAAAATCTGCCAGAAAACAGAGGAACTAAATATGAAAACGGATATGGAGTAATTAAAAACATCAGTATAATAAAAAGAATTAAAATGAGAATTTACGGGTTACAGTTTAAAAATTCCATTGCCATTCTTATTAAAGATGATAATTTCAGAGTTACAGAATATCACTTTCCTGAATATTTAGATTTTGACGGATGGAGAGAAATTTCATGGGTAAATCCAAATTATATAGAAAATGTTGCAAACAGAGAGTTGTTTATAGTTCCACTTTATCCAAGATCAGAACCTCATATTAAAGTGGAAGGATTTAGAATATACAGACAGGGTGATCAGTATGGCGGCGATTTTGTTACATATATTAAAGATGTAAAAGTTGTATATGACCTGGCTATTTTAGAAACTGAAAGAGAAATAGAACATGAATCTGCATGGGGAATATTGGAAGCAAGAGTGAAAGAGGCTAAGGTAAGAGAACTGCAAAGAATCGGTGACAGCCAGTTGCTGAGATATTTAGAAAAACAAAAACAACATAAAGAATCTCAATAATAAAATAAAAATAAAAAAGCTGCCTTATTGGCAGCTTTTTTTTTAATAAAAATTGCTTATAATTTTAATGCTTTAATAATCTGCTGATATGAAGTATCTGCATCAACACTTGAATCTATAGTAACAAGTTTGTCTAACTTTTTATAATAACTTATCAATGGTTTTGTCTGTTCATGGTATATAAAAAGGCGATTTTCTATAGCCTCTTCCTGATCATCTTTTCTGATAATTAATGATTCACCGTCATTATCGCAAATTCCTTCATTTTTAGGCTTATTTGTATAAATATTAAAAATTGCCCCGCATTTTGGACATATTCTTCTGCCGCCCAGTCTTCTTTTAACAACTTCATCCGAAATATCAAAATATACTGCTCTGTCAATCGGATCAATTTTTTCCCATGACTCAGCCTGAATCATTGTCCTTGGGAAACCGTCCAATATATATCCTTTATTACAATCTTTTTCCTTAATCCTTTCCTTAACTATTTCGATAGTCAATTCATCAGGAACAAGATCGCCCCGTTCCAGTATTGCGGATACTTTTTTTCCAAGCTCAGTCTGATTCTTAATTGCATTCCTGAAAAGATCTCCTGTACTGATTTGAACAATTTTATTTTTATCATATACTATTTTTGCAATTGTTCCTTTACCTGCTCCAGGCGCACCAAAAAAAACTAATTTCATTATTACCACCTTTTTTTAAAAAACCCTTTTTGGTTCTTATTTTTTATTCTAGATTATTGATATAAATATTATTAATATAAAAATTTGATTACCAATCCTAATAAATATAGATAATTATGTCAATATTTTGTTATAATAAATAACTAAATTATAATATTATTCTCAGACTTGCATTTATTGCATCTGCCGTCTTTATCTAAACCAGAGGTAGATATTGAATAAAAATCTCTCTTGATTAATAAATTATTGCATTTTTTGCAATATGTATTCGAATAATCTTCTATATTACCACCATATACATAATTCAATTTGTTTTTTGATATTTCAATTAATTTCCTAAGTTTGTTTAAATCTGTTGCAGGTTTATTAAAATTATAAGAAGGATGATATTTTGATATATGAAACGGTATATCTTTGGAAACAGATGATATAAAATCATTAATCTTTATCATCTCCTCTTCACTGTCATTAGTATCTGTTATAATCAATGTGGTTATTTCAATATGAACAGCTTTATCACAGGCGATTTTAATAAATTCTAAAACAGGTTCCAGTTTACCTCTGCAGTTTTTTTTATAAAAATCATTGGAAAATGATTTTAAATCAATATTGGCAGCGTCTATAAATCCCAATAATTGTTTTGCAGGTTCCTTGTTTAAGTATCCGTTTGTTACTAAAACTGTTTTTATATTGTTTTTACGGCATAAAATTGATGTTTCTAAAACCCATTCATAATAGAGAGTGGGTTCGGAATATGTAAATGCTATTTGATCATATTTTTTTTCCTTTAAGAAACAAACCATATCTTTGGGTGAAATTTTTTCATGATTAAATGAGGGATGAAACTGGCTGATTGAATAATTTTGACAGAACTGACACTTTAATGTACATCCAAAAAATCCCACGGAAAATATTATAGAACCCGGTCTAAAATGATAAAGCGGCTTTTTCTCTATAGGATCAGTTCCCGAAGATGATATAATTCCGCTATATTTATTAACTACTTCTTTTTTTTCACATGACCGGGTATCACATAAACCAAATTGATTTTCAGATAATTTACAATTATTCGGACATAAAAGACACTGTACTTTTTTATCATCAATAACTTTATATAGGTCTATCATAACTTTAACCTCATGATAAATTTATTATAAATTATATTACAAAAAACGCCATTAATAAAGCCCAAAATTATACCAATAAAGATCAATATAACTGCCAAAAAATACAAGGCTTTTGAAGGAATAAATAATGAAGCAACCATAATCTGTCCCAAATTGTGCGAAAATGCACCTATTATGCTTAAAGAAACAAAACTTGTAAATTTTCTAAACAGCTTATAAAAAGAAAATCCTATCACCAAAAATGTTAAATTTCCTGCTAATGCAATTATAAATGGGTATGAAAAAAATGTGCCTCTGAATAAATGAGAAAAGAACACCTTGAATAAAACCACAAAAAGACATTCCCAAAAATTAAACAGATCAAAACAGATGCATATCGGTATATTTGAAATACCGAGTCTAAAAAAAGGGAAAGGTAAAATTAAACTTTCAAAAACAGCAATAAATGCAGATAAGCCTGCAAAGAAAGCAATATTTTTTGATTGTTTTTCTTTCATCTTGAAATTCCATCATATTCATTCTGTTCTTTTTCACAAACAATATAAGCAGACACCTTATTCGGCAGACAGACAACCGGATAATACGGAAGACTGATCCATCCCATTTTTACACAATTTTTATTGGGGCATGCAGACTCAATGAACCTGAATTTCCCTTTATCAATAATTATATGGGTTTTCCCCTTTTCTCCCATGATTTCAATATCTTTTTTTTGATATATGGAGTAAATGTATTTACTGTTTTTAGTTTCTACTAAAAGTGAGCAACTATTATTTTTTTTCATAAAAAAATTATTATATAAAATGAAAAAAATTATAATAAAAAAAACAACAGCAATTATTATGTCTAAATATGTAATTTTTTTATGAATTAACCTATACATTGCTTTTCCCGATCTTAATTTTAATTAAATTAATTTAAAAAAATAATAAGCATAATAACCGTAAATTACCAATTAATCAAATCATTTTAATAAATAATTTTTTATGCTTAAAAACAGTTCAAATTATAAAATATCCCTTATACAATTTTATTTTATTTAAATTAAAAACATAATAAATTATTAAAATTTAAATATAATAAATGATTTACTTTTTAAAGTCATTTAAGTATATAATAGTAAATAACTATGAATAAAGATCAAAATGAATTCGATGATAAAATAAAACAACTGGATATTAAAAAATTAAAAAAATTTTTACTTGAATTAAGAGGTCCATGCTTTGAGAGTGAATTATTAAAAGTTATATTTCATAATATCAACATTATGAGCCTTGATTCATTGACTTTATATCAGAGCCATTTTATGCTTTTTTATCTATTGTATAATCTTCAGAATGAATTTTATAAGGAAAATAAATATCTACATATTCATTTTATGAGAACATTTTTAGCTGAATATCCTGATAAAAACAAATGTCGTTTCTATAATGAATATTTAGGAAATTTCTGCAATGACAAATGCCAAAATGATGATATTTACTGTAATTTTCACTTAAAAAAAATGGGACAAAGCAATTTAGAAAATCTATCAAGCAAATACTTTTATCTTGATAAATCAAATTATTATAAAATAGATAAAGATAATGCAGAAGAATTAATAAACGGAGCATGGGAGGTTTTGGCAAATTATGAAGACTATAAAAAAAGTTTCCAGATACTTGATCTTCCTGAAACAGCAGATTTAAGCATGATTAAAAAAAGATATAAGTACCTGGCAAAAAAATATCATCCTGACTGTATAAATTTTGAAAGCCCGGAAATTAATCTTGACAAAAAATTCAATGAAATAAACAATGCTTACAGATATTTACTTAAAATACTCGAATTAAAAAACATAAATCTGTGATCATTTTGTAATGCTCATAAAATCTTCAATTTTTTTAAGTTTTTCTTCAATACTCTGCAGTCTAATATCAATGATTTCATCATAGTCATAATCAAACTTTTTATTTTCAATCTGAGAGTTTAAATTTTCAATTGCATCCCAGCCAATGCTTATATTTTTACCATATGCAAGATTCGACCATTTCTTTGTTTCATTCCAGTAAAATCTGGCGGCCTCATATCTTGATTTTGCAAGCTCAAAACTTTTTTTCAAATCATCTGCCCATTCCATATTATAAAAAACAACATCACGTTTATCGTATTCCCAGCCCCAGTCCACATATTCTTTCGTCAATAAAAAATGAATATGAAATCTCAATAATATCTTATACTTCACATATTCTTCCCAGGTTTTTGTGATAACCAATGCCAAACTTGGATGGATATTAGGAAGTTTAAGCGAGTTCTCAAGCCAGAATATATTTCTTTTATGATCGGTCTGATCCATATAAAGATTTGACTCATATAATTTGTAAATCTGTTCAATAAAAATCATTTTGGTGGGTTTTGAAAAAACATATGAATCAATAAACATCAGGATCGCCAATAATAAAAAGCATTTTTTCATATTATTTATTTCGGCTTTATTAAAGAACAAATGAAATGTTTTTATTAAAAAAAGAAAAATACAAGTATCCCGGCAATCTGAAAAACTGTATTTTCCGATTATCCTTTGCGCAATAAAAAAACGCAGTAAAAAGAAGCAATTAGATAATATTATTTTCTTTTAAGATTTGCAATTCTTTATCTAACAACTCATCAGCAGAAATATTTCCGTCAAGTATGCAGACATTCATGCCGCTGTTCTTAAATTTTTCAAATGAAATGAAATAATTATTGAGGATCTTTTCCTGAATAGATTTATTTTCAAACAATTCTTCTGATTCTCCTCTTTTATTTATTCGCCTCTGACAATTATTGATTGAGGTGTTTAAAAAAAACAATATCTGAGGAAGAGGGAATTTAGAGTTCAAATAAAACAATTCATCAACGTTCATCGAAATACCCTGATATGCTATCGTAGAAAAAAAATATCTGTCACAGATCACTGTCTGATCATTTTTGCATTTATTTATTATACCCTCCTCAGCATAGAGGTGCTCATTTCTGTCTGCGACAAAAAGATAGCTCAAAGTTTCAGGCTTCAATAATACTTTTTTTTGAAGAGCTTCCCTGATCAATTTGCCGATCTTGCCGTCAGTGGGTTCATTAGTTAAAAACGAATTTTTTATTTTTCCGGCTAACAGCTTAGATTGTGTTGTTGTACCGGCTCCGTCAAGCCCCTCAAAAACAATAAAATTTCTTAATATTTCCATAAAAATTTCTTTGATTGTTAACATATATAAAAAAAAATTAATTAGTGCAATAATAATTTTATTAAAAAATTTTTTATTTTTTTTAAAAAAAACATTATACATTTGATGATTAATTTATTAATATTATTATATATAAAAAAATGTAAAAAGGACAGGCTATGTTATATTTTGAAAAGGGCAATATCAATGAGTTCTTCGATAAAAATGAATATATAAAAACACCCGATATTTTATTAAAGGAATTTTTTGATGAAATCAATAAAAATGTAGAGTTTATTGAAAAAGAATGTTTTATGGAAATTTCCCGGACATTTACAAATTCCTTTAAAAATATAATCAATGATTTTAAGGAAGGAGCATTTCTATCCGACAGTGCTTTTGACAGTCTTTTGAGCTATCATTTCTGCAATCTCAACAATTATAATGTAAAATCTTACAACTTCAATTTTAATGCACAAAGATTTGAATCATTAAAATTCATTGAAAAATTTGATCTTGTTTATTCGATCTTCGGACTGACATTCAATAATTTATATGAAATGATGGGACAGATAATTAATTTTTTAAAGATCAATGGAATTTTAGCAGTTTTAATCCCGGCTTACTGGTATATAAAGGACAACCTTTTGGAGATAGAAAAAACAATATTGAACTATTCCAAACAGAATGATAAAAAATGGATATTTGTGGAACCTCTTGATCTTATTGTTAATGAAAATAATGCCGTTATTATTAATAATATCGAATTGAAAAATAAAATTTTAATAAACAGATATGAACTTTCAATCATCTCCGGTCTGGAAAAACTTAAAGATGCAGTGATTAAGAATAATATTGCTCATCTTGATGTTTCAAATATCCCTGATAACAAGCTTGAATTAAGGACGAGTCTTTTATTAATTCAAAAAAAATCTAAAACTTTGACCAAAGACAATCTTTTTAAAATTTAATTAATTTTTCAAAGAAAAATAATTTATAATTCTCTCCTTAAGATCAGTAATGCCGTAATTGTTTAAAGCGGAGATCTTAACATCATTAATATCATGGTCTATATTGAAATCAAAAATATACTTTTCAGTCAGATCCATCTTATTGAAAACCCTGATCACCGGTATCTCTTGTGCGCCTATTTCTTCTAGAACTTTGTTAACAGAAGATATTTGTTTTAAAATATTAAAGTCAGAATAATCAATTATATGCAGGATTAATTTTGACGATAAAACTTCATCAAGCGTAGATTTAAAGGAAGCAACAAGAGAATGCGGCAATTTATTGATAAAACCTACAGTATCATTCAATAAAATTGTCAAATTTTCATTTAAATACACCTGTCTTGTTGTTGAATCAAGAGTGGAAAACAGCATATTTTCAGCATGTTGATTTGTACGTGCCAGCCTGTTAAATAGGGTTGTCTTGCCTGCATTGGTATAGCCGACAAGAGTAACAATATTTTCATGCAGTCTTCTTTTTCTCCTGTTTTTCATCTGAACATCAACTTTTTTCAGCCTTGACTTGATTTTATCGATTTGATCCTGGATCATTCTTCTGTCAAGCTCAATCTGTTTTTCACCCTCACCACCTCTTAAACCGATGCCGCCTTCAACTCTTGAAAAATGGTCCCATCTGTTTCTTAATCTTGATTTCATATATTCCATGTTTGCAAGCTCTACCTGAAGCTTGGCTTCGTTGGTTTTAGCTCTTTGATTAAATATTGTCAGAATTAATTCAGTTCTGTTAAAAATCGGCTTATTTAAATACTTTTCAAGATTTCTTTCCTGCACACCTGTTAAATCATTGTCAAACAACACTGCATCCGTATAATTTTTATCCGTATATTTTTTAATTTCTTCAAGCTTGCCTGATCCGATATAATAATTTGCATTGATTTTATCTTTTGATTGAATAAATGATTTAATAATATTGATTTTTAATGTTTTGGCCAAAAAATTAAGTTCATCCAGTGATGATTTGACTTCATTAATTTCATTTTCAGGAAGTTTTAATGAAACCGTAACAGCCCTGTTTATTTTATTAAAAGAAAATTTTTCCATCATTTGTATTTTATTATATTTTAATAAATATTTATTGAAAAATCAATCATTATTACAGAATAGGAAAATCAAAAAAAAGCAGTATGCCAATAATTAATTACGATACTGCTTTTATTAAATATAAATCATTTTTTAA
Organism: Spirochaetota bacterium; assembly: GCA_016935915.1. Lineage (GTDB taxonomy): Bacteria > Spirochaetota > GWE2-31-10 > GWE2-31-10 > JAFGQB01 > JAFGQB01. The sequence goes on along the minus strand of JAFGQB010000232.1, from coordinate 15,249 downwards.
TTAAAATCTTATTTCTGACCATAATTTCATCAGCACATAGGAGTTCTGATTTCCGATAGGATTATGAAAACTATTTCCTGAATCTGTTTTTAATTCATTCATCAAAATTTTTGGCGAATTAAAGCTCAAGCCTATGCTGAAATTTTTTACAATATCAACATATGCACCTATTTCATATGACATAACCCAAACTTGATTCCATCTTTTCCATTTCATCTGTTCACCATCAAGGGTATCCTCCCAGATATCGCCCTCTCTATCATAACTATATTTAAGAGGAGTGCTCTGATATATCACTTTTGCATTGTTTGAAAAACCATATCCCATATCAGCATAAATAACAAGCTTTTCAATAACAATATCATTTAAAATAAATTCATTCCGTAGTATTTCAAAAAAATAAACTTCGCTTGTATCAGGATAATAAGAATAATAATTATTTGAACCCCATCCTTCATACCATTCTCTCAAATATGCAAAATAGACATTATTTATTATCCTATATTGAAAAATATCGCCGAATAAATTCTTTGAATCAAAACCCATTTGAAAATTAAGATTAATAATATGATTATCATAAAGCTGATCGATCCATTTAACATCTTTATGCCCTATTCTCTGGAATCCGCCGTTGACAAAATTGTAATTCCCCGGAGATTTATATGAATAAATTATAGGTAATGAAAAAAACAGTTTTTCATTCAGTAAAACGAATTCAGGTATCAATGAAAAAATCGTTGATATAATATTATCATGAATATAATAATTTAAATTAAAATTAAATGCTATTTTAAATATATCATCTCTTTTTACAGACAATCTTCTTTCATAAGGAATAGACACAGCTGCAGCTAAAGAACTCCATTCCCATCTATAATCTTCAGATATCCTTGACTGCATAGCATAACTGAATGATACTTTAGGGTGAAAAACATTCATTTTATCGAAAAATCTCGGTTCAAGTCTGGCAAAAAAACCGTAATCTACATTATCATCCTTAAAATATTTAGGATCAAAAGCATCTTTTGATGCAATACCTGCTTCAAAAAATAAATTAAAGTTGCTTGAAAATCTTTTATCAAGCCCGAATGAAATTCCGTGAGGTTCTTGATTATAATCCGAATTATCAGGATCATAATGAAGACTGCTGTTGGACCATAATTTCATTGCTTCAGCTACAGTACTCTCAGGTTCATAATCCTCATAATCAAATGAATAAAACAATGAACCGTATTCGGCTATTTTACCGTTTTCATAATCATATTTATAAATGAATCCATTATTAAAGTAATCATGATTATACTTTAATATATCAACCAGACCTGTAATGCCATAGTAGTGGTTTACCTCCTGGACATCCTTAAAGCTTACGAAAAATCCTGTTCCAAGAATATTTTTAACTTTAGCTTCTTTTACTGCAATCTCCAAGTTGCCGAAAAATACATTTGATCCCACATTGTCATACCTTGGTAAATAAATATCAGTTGTATTGTCCTGATCATCCCTGCCCTGTACAACATACCAGCTGCCATCCGGTTTGATCTTACTGATACCTCTTGATTTTAGTTCAAGATCAATACTTATTTCAGTTCCGTTATCATATTTATTATTGGAACTGGCAATGACTTTATTGCCAAGGTCCGCATACAGTTTAATTCTATTTTCAAAATCAAAACCATTATTTATAACTGTCGTCATTTGATCTACATGTTTAATTCCTTCTTTATTATTTCTATCATGTCTTGCCCAAAAGTTCAAACCATATGTTGTCTTAACCGAACCTTCAATTCTGAAGTTAAACAAACTTGTTTTATTTTTTAATTCTTCCACATCCTTTTTTATTGCATCAAGTTCATTTTTTATTTTTTGAATATCACTTAAGTCAGAAGTATTATCTGGAGCAGTTGTTTGAGAAAAGGCATAAATATTAAAAAATATCAACAATGATAAAAAAGCAATTTTTTTCATACAAACCCCCATTACATTTTTCAAAGATTTATACATCATTTAAAAAGTAATGTCAACAAATCTTAAACACTACTACCTTAAAGTTAAAATTAATGGTATAATCTATACATGTCTTTTATAATAATTAAAAATGATAATTTTAAAGTTCATAACATTTGCCATGATATTTCAAGATTAATTAAAGATATCAATCTGCCTCTTGGCTCTTTAATTCGTCAATATAGATTCTGCTGCAGAGAGGATAATAAAACAATTGCCTTTTATTCAAATAAAAATAATGAATTTTCCTTTTTCATTGATTCTGACATAAAAAATGCATTTATTAATTTTATTAAATTCGTTGTCAATGAAAACAAACTTAATTTGAAAAATTCATATAAAATCTTACTTATAGCAGAAAAAATAAATTTTATTGACGAAGAATTTTACGAACTCTTTAAAATAATCAATTGGCAGTCCTATAAAAAAGGATTATACTATTTCAGATTAATGAAGACTTTTATGCCGGATCTAACAAACATTCTTTTTAACAATAAGATATCCCTCAAAGATGCATGCTATTTTCATCAGGCATTTATAAATCAAAATTATGATTTGATCTTAAAAAAAATAAATAAAGAATTTACTTTTTCAGAAATCAACGAAATAACAAGGAACATAGCTGATTTCGCAAAAAAAGAAAAGAAAAAAGCAGATGAAATTTATAAAATTATCGAAATGAGCGATGACTTATTAAAATTAACTTTTCAATTAAAATATCCCCATTATGCAAAATGCATAAATGATTTTAATAATTTTTTAATAGAGCTAAATCTCCCAAAAGGATCTGAAATTATTTCAGACAACAAATTTGAAAAAGAAGAATATTTTTTAAAAATTAAATTTACAAGTCTTGAAAATCTATTAAAAAAAATCAATTTAATTAAAAATAATTTTGAAAAATTATTCAACAGTGGAAAGAAAGATAAATTTCTTCATAAAAACCTTTTTGAAAATTTAAATAAAAAATAAAAAACCATGAATATAGAAAATTTATATACTTATGAAAAAATTTATATAGAAAAAAAATACAAAAATCATAAGAATACTTTAAAGATATTGTCAAGATTACATTATGATGAAATTTATTTCACAAATGATACAAAAAATTTAATCAACACATTAAATCTTAAGAATACAGTGATAAGAAATAAAAATTTATTATTGGGAGGTATAAGAGGTGAGATTTTGCAAAAATGCCCGGGTTCTCACGGTCATATCTGCTGCAATTATAATGTAATCAATTTGTATCTCGGCTGTCCGATTAATTGTCAATATTGCATACTGCAGTCCTATTTAAACCAGCCTTTTACAATAATTAATGTTAATATTGAAAAAATATTCAATTATCTTGATAAATTCTTAAGGAAAAATACGGATAAAATATACCGAATAGGGACAGGTGAACTTAGCGACTCTCTTGTTTTTGATCCTATAACAGATTTTTCCATAGATTTTATTAATTTTTTTAAAAATTATAGTAATGCAATTTTTGAATTTAAAACAAAAACAAATTTTATTGACAATATCATTAAAACTAAATCGGCAAATAATATTGTAATCGGTTTCTCAATGAATCCTGATGTAATAATAAATTCAACAGAAGGTTATTCATCATGCTTAAAAGAAAGATTGGAATCAGCAAAAAAGCTAACTTTACATAATTATAAAATTGCGCTTCATTTCGACCCGATAATCAACATCATAAATTTTGATATAGAATATAAAAATATGATAGACTTGATTTTTAAAAATATTGAAATAAAAAATATTGCATGGATCAGTCTGGGAACATTTAGATATAATAATGATTTAAAAAACGAAATTGAATATAATTATCCTGAAAATAATATTTTATCTGATGAATTTCTGGAAAATGCCGATAAAAAATACAGATATTTCAAACCTGTCAGAGTAACACTTTATAATAAAATAATTAATTGGATTAAATATTATGATAAAAACTTAAAACTCTCAATTTATCTTTGTATGGAAAGCCCCTCTGTATGGGAAAATACCTTAAAACATTATACTAATATAGAAAAAAATCTATATAATATTTTTCATTGATCATAACATTAAAAAAAATAAAAAAAACAATTAATAATCATTAAAATTATAAAAAAAATATAAATTTTTTTAACTTTATAAAAAATAAAAAAAAATCTTTTAAAAAAAATTAATAAATTCTAAAATAAAAATATTCTGATATAATCAGGTTTTCTAAATGATAAAATATTCTCTCGAAAAAACTATAAATAAAAATCATGAAATTTTTAAAAAAAACAGAAAGTTAAAGTTCATAAATTTTTTCTCAAGATTCAGTCCTATATTTGTTTCTTTTTACGGAATTTTGCATTATATAATAGAAAAAGATCTTATAATGACTTATTTTTCATTTATTATAGCTTTTTTGATCCTAATAAATTATTTTATTTTTTTAAAAATTAAAAAATCAAAAAGCTCTTATACGCTTTCAGTTTCCCTTATTTTGGCAATAATACTTCTAACTGTTGAAATAGTAAAAGGCAGCTTCAATTATGCTACAATTTTATGGATAATGCCCTTCCCCATTTTAGCATTTTATCTAAGGGGCAAAAAGATCGGAGCGATTTATATAATTATTTTTTTATCAATATTTTCATTATTTATCTTTTTAAATTATATATTTAAAATCATGGCAATTTATCCATTAGATATATATTTACATTCAATAGGTATTTATATTTTTATCTCTTCTTTAACATTTTTTTATGAAGACACCAATGATAAAAATGAAAAAATTATCATAAAACAGCTCTATACTGATAATTTAACCGGTTTTCCGAATAGATCTGAATTGTTAAATGACATATATCAATTTAGTATTAACAAAGAGAATGGTTATTTAGCATTGATAAATATAAACAGTTTTAAAAACATAAACATTTTATATGGAACAAAAATCGGAGACTTAGTCTTAAAGGAAATTTCCGAAAGATTACAATTATACAAAGAAATTCAAAAAATTTATAAATTAAACTTTGATGAATTTGCTTTGATCTTTAAAAACAATAAATCTAAAGATAATATTGAATATCATATTAAAAACATTAATCAATTATTAATAAGAGAATATAATATAAATAATAATGAAATTTTATTATCATTCACCTTCGGCTTATCGATCATAACAAATAATGTAATGCAAAATGCAGATAAAGCCTTAAAATTTGCAAAGCAGAAAAAAACAAATTATCTTTTTTTTGATGCTATCAAGGATGAAGCTGAAAATAAAATCGACAATTTTATAATAGTGAAAAAATTAAGAGAAGCAATAGTAAATGATGATATAATACCTTATTTTCAGCCCATATATGATAATAAAACAGATAAAATAGAAAAATATGAAAGCTTATTACGGATCAAATCCAAAAATGAAATTTTATCACCTTTATATTTTTTAAACATTGCAAAATCATCCAAGCTATATCCATATATTATGAGAATTATGTGTTTAAAAACTTTTGATGTTTTTAAATACAGTGAACATAATTTTTCATTAAATTTATCAGCAGAGGATATATATAATAACGATTCAATTAATTTCATTTTTTCATTAATTGAAAATTACAAAATTGCTTCTAAATTAACGGTTGAATTGGTTGAAACTGAAGAAATTGAGCAAAATGAATATGTAGTTGATATCTTTAAAAAATTAAAAGATTACGGATGTAAAATTGCCATTGATGATTTTGGTTCAGGATATTCAAATTTCAGTTATATTTTAAAATTGAATGTTGATTATATTAAAATTGATTCATCCTTAATAATGAATATTGATTCTGATATAAATTCTCAAATTATTGCTGAAACAATAGTTGACTTCAGCAAAAAACTTAATATAAAAACAATAGCAGAATTTGTACACAATGAAAAAGTTTATGATAAAGTAAAAGAGCTGGATATAGATTACTCTCAAGGCTACTATTTAGGAAAACCAGATACTATACTTGAACTATAAACATTCATTTCTTGATTTTTATTCATTATTCAATGATTTTTTTAACGCTAATTCTTTCACCTGTGCAAAAATCTCTTTACTGCCTTGAGCTGTTTCAGTAAGCTTATTGGCAATATCATTGGTTGAAGTGACATGTTCGCTTATTGAATTTTGAATGATTGTAGAGAGATTGTTTATTTTATTGATGTTTTCAACTACCAATTTTATGATTTCGAAAGTATTGCCGGCATTTTTTTGTATTGATTCAATGGTTTTAATGATAATTGATGTTGATTTCATTGTTTCAAATGACAAATTTTTAATTTCTTTTGAAACAACAGTAAAACCTCTGCCTGATTCTTTAGCATGTGCAGCCTGAATAGAAGCATTTAATGATAAAATATTTGTTTTTTGAGCTATATCATTAATGATATTAATCAGTTCTGTTATTTTGTTTGATTCCTCTGATAATAATTGAATAGCTTCTGTTGCCCGTGCAGTAGTATTTACAGCATTATTTATAATGTTTATGATTTGTTTAACCTGTATGTCAATCTGTCTGATATTAGCTGCCAGTTCCTCCATTGATGAGGAAACATCTTCTGTTCTGTCACTGATACGCTGACTTTCTCCTGATACAATATCGGCTTTATTATGCATCATATCCAAAGTGTTTTCAAGGACTATATTCTGTCTGTTTTTTTCATCATTTGTATAAATATTATATAAAACCGAGCTTATCTGATCGCTTAATATGCTGAAAAAATTTCTCAAAATAGTACTATTAATTATGCATATAAAACCATATTCAATTTTATTATATGCTAATGGAACAATGATATTTTGTATGATATCTTCTCTTTTCAAATATTCTTCAGGCAATACCGATTTTGTCTTATATTTGATATTATTATCTATAAGATTTACCGTACCGTCTATATATGCTAAAATGAGATTTGAATATTCAGGCAATTTATCATAATTGTCAACCGGATTTTCATATAATGAAATATATAATTCCTTGAACTTTAAATTGGGTAAAAACTTTATTAAAATGTGAAGCATCTCTTTGATACTGTTTGCAGAAAAAAGACTATTGCCTATCAGTCTTATGCCGTTAAAAAATCTCTCTGATTCACTGATTCTTTTCTGAAAGGATTTTTGCATTAAATCCATGATTAAAATACGAGCCTGTTCGCAGATTATATTAGATCTAATCAAAAGTTCTTCACATTCGAAATTTGAAAAAATATTATTCTTTAAAATAGATATAAAATCCTGCCAGATTTCCATTGAACCCTGGCTTTCAATTATTTTTGTTAAAATATCTTTAAATTTTTTTAAAAATTCAATAGAAGCACCATCTTCTATATCCTCACAAAAAGCATACAAAAGCTCCGCAATAAAATCCCTGATAATATCATCAGTGATAAAAAAATCCTGCATATAAGGCATTAATGCAAAAGTTAATTCCTTAATGATTTTTTCCTTCAAAGCAGAAGAATCACATTCTTTAATATTTTTATTTTTTTTATTTTTAAAAAATTGTAAAGCATCATCACTTAAATTTATATCAAAAGTTTGATGTTCTCTGTTTTTCGTTGATAATACATTACATCCGCAGGACTCTTCTATTTCAAATTTTGAAGTTAAAATGTCAACTTTTAATGTTGTTTGATCAGAAAGTATTAAATCAAGCAAAGTTTTTACTGCGATTTTACCCTGTTCCAAAAAAGGCATTTTTACTGATGATAAAGGAGGAGTCATCAGCTTCCCTTCAATTCTGCCGTCATGACTTAAAATTGCAACATCATCGGGGATGTTATACCCCATTCTGTTTAACTCTAGCACCCCCCCTATTGCCATGTTATCATTTACAGATACTATTGCCTCAATATCATCTTTTAGCTTTAACTTTTTTTCGACCAATAGTTCATTTATAGCATCAATACCGTCCTGATATCCCCATTCATAAGATCTGGTAATAATATTTTCATTTATTGCTACACCATTTTCTTTTAAGCTGTCAGTATAAGCCCTGAAACGTTCCTGAGCGTAAACATGCTTTTCCGGTCCTTTTATAAATGCAATTTTTTTATAACCATGATGCTGTATCAGGTGATTTACGGCTGTTTTCATTCCGGAATAGGTATCAATTGTTATACACGGATGATTGTCAATTTTTAAAGTAATGCTTACCAGTGGAAAATCCTTAAATTTATCATAAAACTTGATATGTTCATCTTTATCTGATGATGCCCAGGTCAATATACCATCAAAATTATCTATATCTATCAATTTATATATTATGCTGTTGTTTGATTTCCCCAACTGTCCACCTGCTAAAACAAATAAATTAACATTATACTGTTTTGCAGAATGGATGATGCCTTTCAGCAATAAATGCCCTGTATCATCATCAATATTCCTTGAAAGATAGGCAATATTCATCTTATTTTGATTATTCTTTTTTTTCATATAGTTTATAAAATAATTGTATAAAAAAATATATTATTTTCAAAGCTAAAAAAAAAATATTTTATTTTATTTTTTTCGTAAGTAATTACATATTGACAATTACATTATAATAATTTATAATTTATTGGATATTATTTTCTTAAATAAATAGTTTCTTTTTTATTAATTTAGTTGAACAGGATTCTGACAGTGAAAAACTTTACATATAAAGTGGCTTTTAAACCTAACTGGAATTTTATTAATAAAATAAGAAAAAAAACTTTTTATAAATTAAAAAAACATGACATCTCTTTTGCTGAAGAGGCAAAACTCGTTGCATCAGAACTTTGTGAAAATGCAGTAAAATATTCCAAATCCAATTCAAATAATAATATTATTAAATTCGAACTGAACAAAATAAACGATAAAATAACAATATCTGTTTGCAGTAATTTTATAATAAATGACGATATAAATAAATTAAAAGAAGAAATTGACAAAATTAATAGAAGTGAGGAACCGGAAAAACTATATACAGACCGGCTTTTATATCTAATAGAAAACATTAATATTGGTCAAAGCCAGCTTGGTTTATTTAGAATAATTTATGAAACTAAATATAAGTTGGACTATAAAATAACAGGTAATATTTTAGATGTGATTGCAGAAAGAAATTTAATAAGCGTGGAAGAAAACAGTTATGCAAAATTATAAAATTGATCTATTAAAATTATCCGTACAGGATAACGACAACAACCTTAAAATAATATGGGACGGGGAATGCATCTCAAAAAACCCTGAAGAAAATATCGGAAAAATTCTATTTGATATTATCAATAACAATAAAAATATCAACAAAGAGGTCATTCTTGATTTTAAAAAGCTGACATTTATAAATTCGGCGACAATATCATTAATTGTTATTTTTTTAAAAGAATTAAGATTTAAAAATTTAAAAGTTAAAATCGATTATAACAAAAATTATTCATGGCAGTCTGCATCATTTAGAATCTTAGAAAATTTCACGACATCATTGGATAATATTCAAAAGTAATTTGTTTACATATCTACTTCAATTTAAATTAATACCATCATAATACTGGAAAGTTTAATCAAACTTTTGTAAAACTTCTGCATTTTTTTTTACACTCTAAAGATGACCGGAAAAAGGATGATTTCAGGCTGTCTGGCTGAACTGTAAGGCTTTTTTAAGTTTTTATAAATTGATGATTACATTTTAAGCGACTAAAGATATCGAGGGTACAGAGTGCGAAAAGCCGGTTTTTTTCAGATTACATTCTTGATCTTTTATCCCTTTGAAGAAAGGGATTTATGTTTTAAAAAAGCAGCTATTTTTATTAACCACTCCAGTTCGCAAGAGGTCACAGACAATCAATAAAAATTAGAGAATAACAAAGCTTAAATATATTTTAATAAATATAAAAATTCCATACTCTCTGAACACTTGAGTGGTTTAAAAGAAACTTATGGGACAATCACAAAAATTACTATTCTTACTTTATGTTTTTTACAAACAACATAAAACAAATCAAGCAAATATAAAGGTATGAACACTAAATGAAAAGCGGCCGCTTCCGGTCAGCTTTTTTACGCAAAAATAATGAGGTAAAAGAACAGCCTTTTCACACAATCATTTAAAAAAATCTAATATAAATGGATTGTTTTTCTTTTCAAACAATACTTTGGTTTCTCTTCCGTGTCCCGGATACAAGATATAATCATCATCTATAAAAGAAAAAAAATTCCTGATTGATTCTATTATCAAATTATAATCGCCGTTCGGAAAATCGGTTCTGCCTATACCGGTATTAAAAACAGTATCCCCTGTAAAAGCGCATCGCTTATCTTTAAAAATATAGATCACAGAATCATCTGTATGACCGGGACTTTCAAAGAGTTGTATCTGATTGTCATTCCATAAAAAACATTCCAGGTTTTTTAACACTTTACAGTTGTTTAAATCAATATTTTTAAAATTTTTCCTTAAAAAAGCAGGAATTAATGACAATAAATTCTTGTCTGGATCATTTATGTTTTTGCGGGCATTTTCGGATAAGACAAGTTCAAAATCATATTTATTTTGAAAATCACCCAGGCCTATGATGTGATCAAAGTGAGTATGCGTCAATAAAACTTTTTCAATTTTATACCCTTTTTTTTTAATAATGTCTTCTGCTTCACTGACAAAATCGATCAAAATAACTTCATTGTTTTCTTCAATTATATAGCAGTTAGTCTGAAATTCACCACCGGTAACTGTAAGTATATCACTCATTAAAAAAGCCTCTTTGAATCCAATAATATGGTAACAGGACCGTCATTGATAAGTTCAACATCCATCATGGTGCCAAATTCCCCTGATTTGATTTTATCCTGATAATAATCTTTTTTTAAACTACAGATCAATTTATCATATAATGCTATTGCCTTATCACCGTTTAATGCTTCAGTGTATGAAGGCCTTCTCCCTTTTCTCACATCACCATAGAGGGTAAACTGTGAAACAATTAATATCTCACCCTTAATGCTCTCAACACTGTTGTTCATTTTATTGTTTTCATCTTTGAAAATTCTCAAATTGATAAGTTTATCGATAATATAAGCGATGTCCTCTTCAGTATCATTATTTGATATTCCAAGCAAAACAAGAAGACCTTTGTTTATTGAAGAATATAATTTATTGTCAATGTTTACAGATGCACTCTTTACTCTCTGAACTACTGCTCTCACAGACTTTTAATTCCTCTTTTGATATGAATCATACTGCTTCGAATCAATTATATATTTTCCGTCAATATAATAACTGTCATTTTCCTCTATTATCTTGCCATAAACATATACATGGTCATTATTGTTATAAAGATGTGCCTTTTTAAAAACTACAGGTACAATGCCGACAACAAGACCTTTAAGCTCATCACCTATGAACAAATCAAAGCTGATTAAGTCTTTTTTAATTATCTTGTTCTTTATTATCCCATCCCATAAAATATAAATATCTTTATATAATTTTTTTTCTGCATTAAATTTTTCAAATGTGATCAGATTTTTAAATGTGGAATATTCAGGCTCTAAAATAAAGCTATTTAAAAATTCCGTCTTTATTTTAACATTCAATGAAGCATTTGAAAGTAAAATCTCATTGATTTCAATCTGAGCTTCAACAGCTTTATTTTTCAAAATATTTTTCTTAATATTTTCAAATTTACTCTTAATCTCCCTTTCGTTATATGAATATTTAACCTTTAACTCTTTCTCTTTATCAAGTAAATTTGTATTGAAATCCTTTAACTTAACCCTATTAATTTCAGCACTTTGCAACTGTTTTCTGTATTTTAAATAGTCGTTTAACTTTAATGCGCCAAAATATAAAGCTGAAATGATTATTAAAGATGTTATAAAAAATATTATCCCTTTAATAATTAATCTGTATGGAATCTTAAAAGGTTCTTTGGGAGTAATCATTTCAAAAAAATCATCTTCGATAAGATTTGCTTCCCTGCCCTGATTTCTTAAATAATCCAGTGCTATTTTGGCGGACTTATTGTTTTTATCCTTTTCCAAAGCCAGACACCAGGTTGAAATCGCTTTTTCCTTTTCATTGTGCCTTGCATACATAAATGCCAGATAATTGCATTCACTGCTTTTCAATAAACCCTTTTCATTTAAAGCCTCAAAGCAGTATTGTGAATGATAATAATTTTTAGTATAAAAAGAAGCGATTGCCTGATATCTGATATCAGTGATAATTTTATTGTTCTCTAAATTTTCCTTGTCAAATGCAGTTAAAGATAGGATTTTTGTATAGTCTCTCTGATGATATAAAAAAAATAATAAAATTTTTTTTAATACTTTCAATTACTTATCCGCTCTATATATTCCCCTGACCTTGTATCTATTCTGATAACATTACCCTCATTAATAAATAAAGGTACAGTTACTTTATAACCTGTTTCAACTTCTACAGTTTTGGTCGCTCTGGTTGCAGTATCACCCTTTACACCTGGTTCGCAATGAACAACCTTTAAATCAACACTATTTGGCAAATTTACAGCAATGATCTTAGAATCCATAATACTTACCGTCAACTCGCCGTTTAAAACAATATAATTTTCCAGATCCTCACAAAGCTCAGCTTCCACATGATACTGTTCATATGTCTCATTGTCCATGAAAACATAACTGTCTCCCTCTTTATATGAGTAAGTTACAGATTTTTCAAAAACATCAACTGTTTCTATCTTTTCACCTGATCGGAAATTAAATTCCTTTGCATTGCCGTTCTTCTGGCTTCTTGCCCTTATTTTAACAAAAGCGCCGCCCTTGCCCGGTGTAACATGCTGCATGAACATTACTGTAAATAAATCATCCTCAAATTTGAACACCATTCCCTTTCTTATATCCTGAACATTTATCATTACATCATCCTCAATATAAATATTTATGAATATCTTATGAAAAAATTGGGCCACTCTGGAATTGAACCAGAGACCTCGTCCTTATCAGGGACGCGCTCTAACCAACTGAGCTAGTGGCCCTAATACGAAGTGTTAAACAAAATTAATTTAAATCTATTTAACAAAATAATATACCTATGTCAATTAAAATTTTAATATAAAAACAATATGTATGAAGATGAATATTTAATAATTAAAAAACCATATAAGGTATTTTTGTAGTCCTGCCGTTCTTATCAAAAATAACCCCTTCTCCCCATCTTATCATATCTGGAGCTTCTTTTATAACCCATGTTTTAATCATGTCAACCATAGTGGAAAACTTTGAAATAAGCTTTAATAATCTGAAATAATCTTCTTCAGACCCCAATTGATAGATCTCAACAAAGTCCACTATTGGATCCACCAATAAAAAAGGGCAAAAAATTGTAAATTTAATCTGATCCAAAGGATAGAGAAGTTTTGCCTGTATAGTGGTAGGAACATTCTGGTCTTTGATCAAATTAAAGGTAATTATTTTTTTACATTCTTCTTTACCAGCCTGAATTTCCTCTACCATGTCATCAATACAATTTTTAATCTGTGAATATAGCATATATTTCCATCTCAATAACTATAAAAATTGAAAAGTTCATAATTTTAATAAAAATTAATATATTGTTAAAGCTAACCACTTTAATTTCAAGAAGTTAGAAACCTTATACTTTTCAACTGCCATACTGATTAATATAAAAACCATCAGTATTTTTCTATTTTAAAAAAAAATGTGCTAAATTTCAATTATTATTATATTTTAATAAATAATTTTAAGATTTTTTAAAGTTAAGCAAAAAATTAAGTTTTAAAATAATTACATGATTTTTTATTTTTGTATAATGAATTTAATTGTTTTTTACATTTTAAAAATACAAAAACAGCTATCTTTTTTCTGCAATTTCTTTAAACTTAGCCAACAATGGTTCATCTATTTTTAATTGATCTTCTCTAACCAGTTTTTTATAAAGCTCATATCTTGAATTCTGGATATTTTCTGCATCCAATTTCTGTTCAATAAATTTTTCTACCTCTTTTAACGGCTGAACATAAACAACATTATTCCTGTTATAATGAGTGAATAAACTGATTTTATTTCTTTCATAAAATTCTTTTATATCGTTTTGATCAATTTTTTTCAAAGCAATATTTTTTTCTATATAGGAATTAATTAATAAAAACTCCTTTTCTTCCTTAAATCTTTTTTTCAACTCTTTTGAATTAATGATTTTTTTATCTTGCGCCAGTTCATTTATGATTAATTCTATACCCATATTATCTGCAAGTCTCAAAAGGTCATCATTTGACGGCTCAGGAAAAGAACTTATTTTATATCTTTCTACGGTGTTTAAAAAATCCTGTTTTGATATTTTATTGTCCTTATATTGTATGACCGTATCATTTTCTAAAACGGAATTTAAAATCTTATCTTTGGATATTATTAAATTTTTATCTTTCAAAAGTTTATTGTACCACTCCTCCTCTAATCTTGTCTTTTCTTCATTATATATTAATTCATACAAACTTCTGTCTTTAATCAATTCATCAATTTTTACCTCTTCAATATCCCTTATAAAAAAAACATGAAAGCCGATTGACGACTCGACAATTTTTGAAACCTTATTTATATCCATCTTTTTTATCTCTTCATCTATGGCTTCTTCCATTATACCCAGCCTTATTTTGCCGATATATCCTCCCTCTCTGCCCGTAATATCATCTGAATACTGTTTTGCCTTTTCCATAAAATCGTTGATATTCTTTATCTGATCTGATAAGTTTTCCAAAAGACTCCTTGATTCTTTGATCTTATTTTCATCGAGAATATCGGTTTTTTTTACTATCTGGTATAAATCATAAACCTTTGAGTATTTCTTATAATGGTTCTCAGTTATTACAATCTTGCTGTTGATGAATTTTTCAAATACAAGTTCTTTTGCTCCTTTAAGTTCTGCTTCTTTTATTTTTGATTTAACGCTTATCTCCTGATCAAGCTTATCTTTATATGCTCTGTTCAGGATTATTTTTTCCAAAGCTATTTTTCTTATAAAACGAAAATATTCATCCATATCCTTAAACTTATTTTTATCCTCTATGCTCATATTTGCATATTGTTCTAAAGCTTCCTTAAAAGTAACATTACCGCTTGTAAAGACTGCTATATTAAGGTTGTCGATTTTTTCCGAACATGAAATGAAGGTTAAGAAAAAGTTTAAAAATATAAAAAATTTATAAAATCTCCCCATTTATTCCCCCGTATATTATAAATATTAAGTAATTATTTTTTCAATA
>JAFGQB010000231.1 GCA_016935915.1 Spirochaetota bacterium | reverse complement strand
GCGCAAAAATTAAAAGCGGACATTGTAATAATCGGCAAGTATGTTATTATCGAAGATAAAATTATGATACAGCTGAATGCAATTGATGTTTTTACCGGGGTCACTGCAATAAGTATTGTCGTTAACGGTGATACAGGTCTTGATATATTTAAATTGGTTGATGAATCAACAGTAAACATGACAAACGAATTAACTAAAAAATTTCAGCAGGTAAAAAAAACATATTTTACTGAAATGACCAAAGCCATAAAGAAAGAACGGATGATGAATTTTTTCACTCCCCGTGTCAGAACAGGTTTTGTCTTAAGTGTTACAGGATCAACATTATTCATTTCAGGAATAGTTTTGCTGGTATATCATTTTGCCACTTATAATACAATGCCTGCTGTAAAATTTAACAATAATGACATTTCTTATGTTGGATATGATGATTACAGGGCAAGTTATTATACAAATATTGCGCTTTTCTGTCTGGGGGTCATAGGTACAAGTATAGGGGGGATATTGACAAGCATCGGGATACCATTAATTGCTTATAAGAAAAAGGTGGGAGATAAGGAATTATATTTTAAATTGTACAGTTATTTAAAATTTGAATTTTGTTTAAAAATGTAGTATATTAAATATTATATAAATAAATTCTTTAAATAGTATATTTTTTTGTAAAAAGGGTAAAAGTATGAAATTTAATAAAAGTTTTTTTAATTTTTTACAAATCTTTATTATCTTTTTATCTTTTTTAGCGTTGTTTGATTGCCATTTGGGAAGACTTCATACCTGGGAAGAATTTAAAAACAGAGATAGTGACGATCCAAATGAGGTAGAAGAAGTTATTAATGGTGATACCGTGAAGATAGGTGAAGCTTTTTATCAAATATCGACTTCAGTGAACAGATTTAGCGATAATAAAGGTAATGAACTTTTAGCCGGAGTCGATTATAGATACGGTGAGATGCTCAGGATTTATGATTATAACAACGGCGATATTCCTCTGGCTCGCGGTAAATATTTAAGAATAAATTATAATGATGTTAATATAGCATCAATTAAGGAAATCGGCGGGCTGGGATTAACGCCCATAGCAAGAGATTTGAGCAATGATGAAAATAATAAATATTTAACTCCTCTTCCCGGAAATTTTTTTATTGATCCTGCATCAGGGAAGTTTATTTTACCCCGTCCTGTTTACTGGAGTTATTGCAGCAGTATAGGAAATTTGGAAAATGCAAATATTGGCACAGCAGAAGTTGAAAATTATAATAGCCGTTTAAATGTTATAAATGTTCCTCATAAATTTGACAGCGGAATCCGAATTAAATGCAAAAATCCCAGAAAGGACAATTCTAAATATTTAAATATCACTCCTGTTTGTTATAATTCAGGATTGGAGAATGAAGGTTCCATTTCATTATGGGTTATGGGGGATTTTTCTGGAGAAAGCTGGAATAATGAATCTTTTACTCCTTATAAATTTCGTTATTATTTCAATGAACATGACTATGTAAATATAGATTTGACGCTTAAAACAGATACATTTTTAGGACAACCTTTGCCTGTACCTCCTCATTACAGACATAGAGTTTATCTTAAGGTAAATGGAACCAGCCGGTATGTAACCTGTAATATCCGACGTAATATAAAACATATATTTATAACCTATGACAAAGATGAAGGTATTGATATTTATTTAGATAATAATAAAATAATATCCTATTACGGAAGTTTTACACCATCAAACAACCCTTATCTGCAATTCAGAGTTTACGGAACATTGTTATTAAATATTGATCCTGAAATTTCTTTTGACAATATAAAAATCTGGAATAAAAAAATGGCCGATCCTTCCTTTGAATATAATGAAAACATTGGCAGGGAAAGAGCTTTGTATGACATCTATAAAATGGAAGATGATTATGAGCCTTCCGCAAGTTATTTTAAGGTATTCTATTATTATTTAGGAAACTGACAGGGCTTAATTAATGAAAATCATGAAATGCAAAAATAAAATAATTAATCTTTTTGTTTTATCATTATCGGCATTTATCATTAATTGTCATTTGACAGAATTTTATTCCTATGATGAATATATTGATCATAATGAAGATGAAGGAAAAGTCGTGGAGATGTTAAACGGCAGTATCGAATCACTTGATAAGGCAGTTTATCAGTTTGCATCGAATGCCGGTTATATATGCAAGAACGATGCAAGTCCTATTGCTGAAGGAACTGATTTTTTTTACGGGGATAATCTTGATTTTAATATATATGACTTAAATAACTGTGATACTAATCTTGCTGAAGGTAAATATTTAAGAATAACATATAACAAAACCAATATAATCAGGTCGCCATATTCCGGCGGACTTGGATTAATCCCTGTTGCCCGGGATTTAAGCGAAATAGATTCAATCAACTCTTTAAGTCCGAAGGAAGGTGAGTTTTTTATAGACCCGATATCACGTAAATTAGTATTACCGAGACCTTTTTACTGGAGTAGATGTGAAAGCATTACAAATATAGAAGCCGGAGATATAGGAAGCGCAATAACTGTGTTTTCTCACGGAGTGATAAACAGCGGGGAATGCGATGCAAATAAGCTTTTTACAGAAAGTTGTAAATTTGATAACGGTATTTGTTTAGAAAATAATTTAAATGATTCAGGTTCTGTGAGCTTGGAAATTAAGCCAGATTGCAGTAATTTATCAACAGAAGGTTCGCTCTCACTATGGATAAAAAATAAAGGTTCAACAATATATGATGAAAACGAGTCGTTAAAAACTAGATTTTATTATAATTTCGGGGATAATGATTACCTTTTTTTTGAATTCGAGTATAATTATGATACTCCTCTTTCAATTAAAATCAAAGTATTTTTGGATGATAATGAAGCGGGTTATTTTACACTTAAAGAGGAAGATTATCATTTTCTGGATAAAGTAAAATTTATAGGGATAAACTATAATGAAAACACAGGAGTAAAAATATATATAAACGGAGTCTGCAAATTTTCAATAAATAAATCATTTTCCTCTTCAACAACACCTTATATTGTTTTTAATATAGAAAAAGATAGTTTTAGTTCATCATATGATGCGTCAATTACTTTTGTTAATATTAAATTCTGGAACAGTGAAATAAATTATTTTGCACAGGAATATAATAATGGAGCAGGTGATCCGGATGTGCTCAATAACTTTTCAATCCTGCTGGAAAATTTGAAGGCATCCTATTTTTATTTTAAAAAATGATTTTTAAATTTTACCGCCTGGTAATATTTTTTTTTCAAATTAACTTTTTTAATTATTTAGGTCAAATTTCGAATAAAAATATAATAAACAGATAGTCTTTTAGACATTCAGTTTTTCTGTCATTGCTTCGTCGTTACACTCCTC
>JAFGQB010000230.1 GCA_016935915.1 Spirochaetota bacterium | reverse complement strand
TTTTTACAAAAACCAATTAAATGAAAAATTTGATATTATTTTAATCACATGGTTTACATTTAATTATATCATTGAAACCCCGGAAACTTTTCTAATAAATGTCGCAAAAACTTTGAGACCTGATGCCTACATAATATTTGACTTGTTTTATCCAAAATCATTAAAAAGACCGGAAATCAATGATGTCTGGACAGAAAAAAAAATTAAATATAAAAGGAAAAAAATTTTGTTAAAAGACAAAAGAAAAATTGATAATGAAATGGAAGAAAGGTTACAAATATATGAAATTAATGGAAAACAATTTAAAATAAATACAAAAAGAAGATATTATTCAAAGAAAGATATTTTTGAAATATTAAAAAACATCGGATTAAATAATATACAATTTATTGATAATTATGATATAAGTACTATGCATTATCTTGCAAAAGGTGAAAAAACAGAAAATAATTTTATTTGTTGTTGTAAATAAAAATTTTTATTAAATTTTAAAAAAGTTTAAATAATTTTATTATTTTAATATATTTTTATAGATACTTATCTTTTTTAAGGGGATAATATTGAAAAAACTAAATAATTTCAGGGATTTACAAGAAGCTGTAAAAAACAATCACTTAAAAATCAAAAAAAATAAAATTTTCAGGTCTGGACATCCTGATAATTTAAAAGATAGAGACTTACGATTAATTATGGTAAAAACAATTATTGACTTAAGAGCTGAAAATGAAAGGAAAAAATCAAAGGTTTTTAATAGAATTGATACAATTAATACACCAATTTATTATAATAATAAGATCAGAGAAAAAGTATTACCAATTATTTATAAAAAAAATGTTAAGGATAAAGTGTTCGGGATAATTTATAATGAATATATCAATTTTGTTGAAAAAGAAAAAAATGTAGTTAAAGAAATTTTTGACTTGCTAGAAAATAAAGATAATTACCCTGTTTTAATTCATTGCCGAGCAGGTAAAGACAGGACAGGTTTTATTGTTGCAATTATTTTATTATCTTTGGAAGCTGATTCTGATATGATAATTAATGATTATCTGGAATCAAATAAATATATTTTGAATAGAGCAAAAAGATTATTTAAGCTTCTTAAGATTTTTACATTCGGTTTGTTTTATACAGATAATATTGAACTGGTTTTAGCGTCTCATCCGCATAATATAAAAGTTGTAATTGATATTATAAATGATAAATATGGAGGAATAGTTAATTATTTGAAAGATTGTGGAATTAAAACAGAAGTTATAAACAATATAAAAAAAAATTTACTGGATTAGTAAATAAAATATATGAAGATTTATTTTTTGTTACTTGCTGATTTCATTCAAGTATTTATCCAAATAATCCCAATAATTTTTCAATAAAGGCAACTGTTCCAATGCCTTCATTAATCCAATATCAAAGTTTTTCTTTTCTGATTCATACCATTTATAGTCATCTATAAACCATGCAAATCTCACATTGGTAAATTCAATAAACAAATCCTCCAGATCATTTTCAAGTTTTTTATTCTTTAAAATTTCCTGATAGAGTTTTGAAAAAAGCTCAAGCCATAATAGTTTTGCACGAGCCTTAAATATATGTTTTTCAAAACCTCCTATTATAAACCAATCAATTATCAACCATTGCTTAAAAAGATCATTTTTATTTGCAAGCATATTATCATAATAATTAGCCTTAAATGTAAAATTATCAACCTGCAAAAAGTTTTCTAAAAGCAGCTTATTAATTTCAATGATCTTGTTTACTGTTGCTTCTTCTATCTGATCTTCATTAGGCAGGCATACAGAATAAATTTCTGATGTCGTTATAATTCTACCTGCGCTGAAATTTGCAGGTTCTCCAATAACTATATCTGTTGATAAAACTGCATTTTCTTCTTCAACGATTTTTGGAACATCCTTTCTAATGTCAATACTTGTATATATAACTTTTCGTTTATTTTCAATTTTAGGGCCAATAGACAAGATAGATCCTGATAATGTTATTGCTATACAGCCGGAATAGTCTTCCTTTTTAAACCTCTCAGTTTTTTTAAAATCATTATGTTCAGTGATCTTATTGAACAGAGCCTGTTTTAACAGCCATGATTCTATTATCTTATATAAATTATGTTCATTTTCTTCTAATTTTGAATTCTTCAATAATCCTTTTAATTGATTGAATACATCATCAGGAATAGTTTTCTTAAGTTCATCCATATTCGTGAAACTTTTCATTAATTGCTCCTTTTTTATATTTAATAAATTAAAATAAAAACTTTATAATATTAAAAAAAGATATTCTATTAATTTTACTTTAATTAAAAAAGAAAATCAACTATATTAAAAAAGGAAATGTATTTTCTAAAATATGAAATATTTATTTATCGTAGTTATTTACAAATTAATAAATTTTAAATATAATAAATTAACTAATAAAATTATAATTCAGGTTTTTAATTTTATTTGATGAGGATAATAACATAATGAATATAAAAAAAATAATTATAAATAATGTAGTTGAATTACTCAGACAAGCATCATGTGAACTTCCAAACGATGTTGTAAAAGCATTAAGGGATGGATTAAAAAATGAAAAAAAAGGAAGTATTGCAGAAGCACAACTTGCTGCTATTATAGATAATTTTGAGCAAGCAGAAAAATTTTGTCTTCCAATGTGTCAGGATACAGGAATTCATATTTACTATGTTGAATTCGGGGAAGATGTTAATTGGTTAAGAGGGACAGAGCTTAAAAAAGCTTTATGTGAAGCTTCAAAAAAGGCAACAATAGATGTTCCTATGAGACCTAATGCTGTAAATCCTTTTACTAACATGAATTCAAATGACAATAACGGTAGAAATATCCCTTTTATTAACTGGGAAATTGTAAAAGGTGATAAAATAAAAATTACCGCTTTTCCTAAAGGTGGAGGATCAGAAAACATGTCAAGTCTTGGTATGCTTAAACCAGGGGAAGGATTAATAGGAGTAAAAAAGTTTGTTGTTGATACTGTGATAACAGCAGGAGGACAGCCATGTCCCCCTATCATTATAGGAATTGGTATCGGAGGTGGCGCTGATATAGCATTAAAATTAGCGAAAAAACAACTCCAAAGAACAATAGGAGAAAGACATCCTGAAAAAGTTATTGCAAATTTAGAAATAGAGCTGGTAAAAGCAATTAATATGATCGGTATTGGACCTCAGGGATTAGGAGGTATAACAACTTGCATTGATGTTTTTGTTGAGTATGCTTATCGTCATCCTGCTTCACTTCCTGTTGGCATATCAATTCAATGTTGGGCAGGAAGACATGCAAGCGCAGTTTTTGATTCAAATGGCAATGTAAAGTTTTTAAGAAAATAAAAGGAGTTAAATAATATGTCTGTTGTCTATTTGAAAACACCATTTATCGAAAAACAGATAAGAAATTTAAAATTAGGAGACTCTTTATATATCAGCGGAACGATTTTTTTAATGAGGGATGAAGCTCATGAAAGAGCTTTAAAATTATTTAAAGAAAAGATAAAACTTCCTTTTGATATTAAAAATCTGGCGGTTTTTCATTGCGGTCCTATAGTACAAAAAAAGAATAATAATTGGAAAGTATTATCTGCGGGACCTACAACTTCCATGCGTATGGAACTTTTTGAAGACGAGATGATTAAAAATTATCAGATTAGAGTTGTTATTGGAAAAGGCGGAATGGGTGAAAAAACTATAAATGCAATGAAAAAATATGGAGCAGTTTTTGCTTCTTTTACAGGCGGTGCAGGAGTATTGCTGCCAGCAAAATGTATAAAAAAGGTTAAAGAAGTCCACTGGCTGGATCTTGGAACACCCGAAGCTTTCTGGGTATTTGAAGTAGAAAATTTCGGTCCATTAACAATTTCTATAGATGCTCAAGGTAACAGTCTCTATAAAAAAGTTAATAAAGAGGTTGATAAAGGCAGGGTAAAAGCATATAAATATTTAGGAATTAATAAATAATAATTTAATATACTGAAAAATTTATAAAACTCATCTTTTTAAAATCATTAATAATTTTTAATTTTCTTAAACTCTATATAATAATAAGCATACATTTACATTTATAATTAAGAAAAAATTAAAATTATAATAAAAATTTGCATTTTTATACTCTACTTGATATACTTATTAATAAAACTATGGCTCAAGATAATAATAAAAGATTAACTGTTGCTTTTTTTGGTCAGAAAGGCAATAGGGAATTAGGTCAGAATATATTATCTGGAATTTTAGAAGTATTACAACCGAAAAATTTCAATCTTTTATCTTTTCCAATATTTCCTGCATATACACAAAATGATTTTAGTTCACAGCAAAAAATTTTAACAAAACTTGTATCATCAAAAAGATTTGACGGATTAATTTGCTGGACATCTCAGCTTGATTTTAAAAACAAAACACTATTTGATGTTGAAAATTTTATAAAAAAAAATCCTGATTTTCCGCTTGTTAGTATTAATAAGTCGGTAAAAGGTCATACACTTATTGATATTAATGAAATGGATGGGATTGAAAAAATCATGGAGCATTTAATTTTTATACATAAATGCAAAAAGATTGGATTTATCAGAGGACCGGAACACATCAGTACAATGAATTTACGTTATAATGCATATAAGGAATGTTTAAAAAAATTTGATTTATCATTTAATCCATATCTTGTAACAAAACCAACTATAGGTCTTCAGAGAGAAGATACATATGAAAGTATTAATTTTTTATTAAAAGAAAAAGGATTGATACCGGGTAGAGATATCGATGCTATTATAACGCCTTCTGATTTTCTAGCTATTGGCGCTATAGAGCAATTGATAAATTTGAAAGTTAGGATTCCTGAAGATATTGCGGTTACCGGATTTAATAATAGACTTGAAACTATGGAAGTATTTCCTGCAATAACATCTATAGATGTCAATTTTAAAGATCTTGGATTTAAAGCTGCTACTGCTCTTTTAAATATGCTTGAAGGCAGAAAAACTCCAGAACATATTTTTACAGAAACAAAATTGATTATTAGAAGATCATGCGGATGTAAAACTACTAATATAGATAAGAAATTATTTTATTTTTTATCTAAAAATTCCAATGAAAATTCTTTTGAAAATGAAAATTTATTATCTGATTTTTTAATGATTAAAAAAGTGGTTATTAAAAATTTAGTAAATTTGCTGAACAATTATTATGATAATTTTGATGAAAAAATCATTGATAATCTTTTAAATAATTTGTATTCAGATATATATAAAAAAAGCAATGGCATGTTTTTAAATGATTTAAAAAACATTTTGGATTCACTGATCAAATTCAAACAGGAATTTTCTTTTTGGCAGATGATTATCGATGAAATCAGGAATACTATTTTACTTACAATAAGAGATAATGATGTAATAATGAGGGCGGAAAACATTTTTCATTCTGCAAGAACATTAATTAACGAAAAAACTGACAACAAATATGCTAAATTGAGAAGATTTATGGTTGACAGTGAAGTTACGATATCCGAATTAAGTTCAAAAATTAACACAGGATTTAATATAGAAAATTTTTTAAAAATTTTAGAAAGTTACCTGCCTAAAGTCGGTTTTTCAAGTTATTACATTTCCATTTTTGATCACTATAAAAATAATTTTGATAATGCCAGATTGATTTATGGCATGAATAATTATAAAAAAATAATAGATAATATTAATGCTACATACAATACAGAAGAACTTTTACCGGATTTTCTATGGAACAATGATGATAATTTTTTTCTTTCTGTAATTCCTTTATATTTCAATAAAAATATTTTAGGTATTATTATTTTAGAAAAGGCAAAGGAAAAAGAACAAGGTAATTTATTGTTTGAAGAACTTCAGAGTCAATTAAGCAGTGCTTTAGAAGGAGCATCAATTTTTCAGGAGAAAGAAGGTTTGTTGGATACACTTGAAAGAGTTAATGTTGAACTGGCTCAAAAAGTTGAAGAGAGAACATTAAATTTAAAAAATACAAATATTCAGTTAGAAAATGCAATTAATGCGGCAAATTATGCGAATGAATCAAAGACAAAATTCTTGTCAAATATGAGCCATGAAATGCGAACTCCCTTAAATTGCATAATGGGCTTTATTGAACTCATTAAAGAAACTAATAGTGTTGAAAAAACAAAAGAATATATTGATATAATGATGCAGGAATCAACAAAGCTAATAACTCTTATAAATAATGTTCTTGATATATCAAAAATCGAATCAGGAAAAATGGAATTAAATTTTGAACAATTCAGCCTTTATACAGTATTGAATGAAATTATTTCAAGCTTCAGGGCGATGATAAAGAGAAAAAATATAAAATTGGTATATAATATTAATGTTGATATTTCTGAGATGTTGATTGGTGATTCATTTAAGCTGTCGCAAGTTTTAAAAAATTTAATATCAAATGCATTTAAATTTACAGAAAAGGGTAGTATAAATATTTCTGTTAATGTAAAAAATAAATGTAAAGATGATATTATTCTTAGCTTTACAATCACAGATACAGGTATCGGAATACCTGAAAATATGCTTCCAAAAATTTTTGATGAATTTGAACAGGTAAATGATAATGTAATAAAAAAATATTTTGGTACAGGTCTTGGGCTTTCTATCTCTAAAAACCTTGTTGAATTAATGGGCGGTGAAATCGGCGTTAAGAGTAAAAAGGGAGAAGGAACAACCTTTTGGTTTAATTTACCTTTTAAAATAAATAATAAGAACATTACTAAAAATAAAAAAGAAAAAGATATTTGTATTGATATTGAAACTATTAAGAAATGTAATATTTTAGTTGCTGAAGATTATCATGTTAATCAAAAAATTATTTCTTTTTTTCTACAAAGTATAGGCTGTAAATTTTCCATATACGACAACGGTGAAAAAACAATAGAAAACTTCAATAAATCTGATTTTGATTTGATTTTAATGGACATTCAAATGCCTGATAAAAGCGGTGTTGAGGTCACTAAAATTATCAGGGAGACTGAAAAGGGTAAAAAAATACCTATAGTTGCTATGACAGCTAATGCTTTCAAAGAAGATATACAGTCTTATCTTGATTCGGGCATGAATGATATTATCACAAAGCCTTTTCATAAAGAATATTTTAAAGAAAAAATATTAGAATGGCTTAAATATTCTTTAAAAAACAATAAAAAGAAAGTAGAATAATATTTGATTTTAACCAATTCTCTTTTTTAAAAATTTTTTTTTAATTTTTAGCATTGTTAAGATACACTTTGAGAATTAATCAGATTAATAAAAAGACATCAGATATTTATACAAATTTTATATATTGTATCATAATCAAACCTGAAAAAATCTTAATTTCAGGAAAATATGCAATTAATTGTGTTAAATTTTTTACAAGTTCAACAATCAAATACAAAAAAATTTTGTGAAAAATTTTTTACCAACTTAAAAAAGCTTTAAAACAAATCTTAGAAAAAATTTATTTGAACTATAATAATACCAATGAACCAATGAAAAAAATAATTAACGGATAAAATGGGGATGGCTCTGATAGTACCCTTTAATTTAAAATATGGAGAAAAAAATGGTTGCTTTTTCGGACTTTATTTACAAATTTGGATCTGTTATAAAAGAACTAAAAAAGCATTTAAAACAAAAATAATTCATTGGTAATTTATGATACATTTGATTCAGATTTTAAATTCCTTTAAATGATTTAAAAAACTTATGGGAAAGGCAAAAAAAATGATTATAAGAAAATATTAATTAACAGATTGAATAATATAAGATTGTTCTGATGAACTATTTTATGATATCCTGCATCATTAAATATTTGTCTTTGGTTATTTTTGATTCATCATTTATTCTTTCTCTTAAACTTACAAAAAAAATTTAAATTTGAGCTCTGTCCCCAAATTTTTTTAAATAAAAGAATAAAACCAACAAAAACAATCATTAATAATGAGCAATAAATTAGATTTATATTGTAAATCTGATTTTTACTTTTATTTGTTTTTATAATACTCAAATATTATTTTTTTCAGCTATTTTCTCCTTTTTTCCAATAACCAATGAATACAATAACTAATCTTATTAAAATTAATAAGTCTGCAGAGATAAATATTCCTGTCCGAAGCTGATCAATTACTATGTTTATATAAAATCAGAAACCTGTTCTTGAAACACAATTCTGTTAATTATATTGCTGAAATCCCCGCCAAGAGTGAATGAAAAACCAATTGAAATATTATTATTTACCTTAAAATTTACAAGAATTATGATTGTTAAAACAGCAGAATTATTAATGGAATTTCTGATAATAATATATATTTAAAAAGCTTTAGAAGATTTTGCCTAAAGATTAAAAATGCTCCTTTATTTTCTGTATAAACCAATACAAAAAAATCTCCTAAAATTTTTATTATTCATTTTCTCTGTAAATTATCTCTTATATAACATTTTTTATATCTGTTATATAAAATTGAAATCCAGGTTCTTGAACAATTTAATGATTTTGCCAGATCTATTATAGATATTTCTTTTCTATCAACTTTATCAAATTGATATTCCATAGCTTTTTTTAATATCAAATTTTTCTCTCCTTTCAAACTGTTTTTTGTTAAAAGAGAGATATTTAGCATTATTTTGTTAATTTTGTTATTATGAAATACGCGTAAACTTTCATTTGCTGTATAACACAATTTACTATATTTTTATTTATTTTTCTTGACTTATTTTATTCATATTAATATAATTAATTGTTTTTAAATATGAAAGCCATTTAATGGTTAGATATTTTTTTATTAAAAGGAGTTAAATATGGATATTGTTACTTTAATTATTCAGGCTATTTGTGGTGGCGTTGGCGGTAATGTTACTGGTAAGCTTTTTAATAAGATTGACCTTGGTGTTGTTTGGAATTCTATATTAGGAATTGTCGGCGGTGGTCTTGGTGGACAAATTTTAAATCAGCTTGGTGTGCCTATAACATCATTGGGAAGTTCAATGGATATTCCAAGTTTATTAAGTAATATTGGTTCTGGTGCTGTTGGCGGTGGTGTACTAATGGTTATAGTAGGATTGATTAAAAATATGATTGCAAAAAAATAATAAATTATAGTAATTTTATAAAAGTGACAAGAATTATACTAACTTGTCGCTTTTTTTATTTATTATTTTAAATATTTTATAATTACTTTTAAATAATAGTTTAATTTCAAATTAATTTAATAAAGTATTAATACAGAGCTCCATTATATGTTAGGATAGATGTCACGTAGGAAACGAAAATTTAATGAAAATATATTCTAATGAATTTAAAGAGGAAGAAGTACAGAAACACCTGATTCCCGAAGGAAAAAGTGTTGCAGTTTTAAGCAGAGAAATCGGAGTTTCAGAACAATCTGTAAGAAACTGGATTTATAAGTATTATTATGTTATAATCAAAAATAACGGCTCTGAATTAAATATATTAAAATATTCCGATATCGAAAATATGGATTTGATTTTAGAATCTAAATCAAAATTGGAGAAACAAATCGGTTTATGGCTGAGAGAAAAAAGATTGAAAACAGAGCGCTTAAAATTATGGGAAGATCAAATGAAAGAAAAAATAAATAACAAACAGGATGCTCTAAAAGAAGAAAATATAAAACTTAAAGAAGATGTTAAAAACCTTCATAATGAATTTAACTGAAAAGAAAAAGCCTTGGCAGAAATGAGCTCAATGCTTATGCTAAAAAACTATAGCTTGTTGATTTCGGGAGAGGAAATTGATCTTTAAAGAATACCGGGAGTTAATCTTGAACGAATGAAAAGAAACCAGAGAAAGAGGGGTCAACAAAACATTATTTTATGAAACAATCGGAATAAGTTTAAGGACTATCCAGAGATGGGAAAACGATAAAATGAATGACAAAAGAAGAAGATGATAAAATAATAGATATATACTGCTATAAAAGGTTTATAGACCTAAAGTCCATATCAAATAGTAGCCATATTAACACAGGTAGGCATATATTTGATGTCAGAATCCAGTATTTACCGGGTTTTAAAGAAAAATAAACTATTAAAAAACAGGAATGGTTGTAAAGATAGAGTATATAAAAAGCCGGATGAAATATAGACAGATGGCCCTTATCAGATTTACTACGGTTGTCATACAACATAATTAAAAACAAAGATTCGCGGTTTATATTATTATTTATATGTATTCATGGATGTATGGAGCAGAAAAATAATAGTATGGGGAATATTCGAAAAAAAAAGTGAAGAATATGCAAAAAAATATTAAAAAAAATAACCCTGATTATAGCTCTGTCCCCAATAATATTAAAAATCATAATCAAAATTTGGTTTTTCAACAATATCATAGATTCTTTTTATTATATAATATAATCCTCCGAATTTAT
>JAFGQB010000229.1 GCA_016935915.1 Spirochaetota bacterium | reverse complement strand
AATTTCATGAGATGCCGCCTCATTCATTGAAATTACAAGTCATTGCGAGGAGTGTAACGACGAAGCAATCTATGATTGTTTTTATTTGAAATTTGACCTAATAGTATTTATACAATTCTACTTTTCTTAACTCCGATAAAGCGCCTAATTTACTGAGCCTTTCAATATTAATAAAGTCACTGGAACCTAAAATTAAAATTGATATTTTTTTGTTTAAAATGTTTTTTTTATAAAAGCCGTCTATGTCCTCGAGATTTATATTTTTATAATTGTTATAAAGGATTTCATTTGCATCTTTATCTAAACCTAATAATTCATAGTTAAAAACACTAAAAGGCATGCATCTGAAATTTGAATTGCATAAAAAAACCTGATTTAATAAACATTCTTTAATACTGTTGATTTTTTCACTGTCCCGGCTCATGTTTTTTAAAATATCCATTAAGACTTCAACAACATCATTTAATTTGTCCATTTTGAATGATATGTAACCGTACAAATATCCAATTGTGTTATTGGTATTCATTGCCGTGTAATAATTTCCCCAAACAGCATACGCAAGGGACCTCAGTTCCCTGATTTCTTTGAATAATACAGATGAATGTGTTCCGCAGAAATATTCATTGAAAGCATTAGCTTTAGACAGTTCATTAATGTTAAAGTTTTCTCCCGGTATAAAAAAATAAATACTGCCGATATTTTTATTATAATTATTATAATAGAAAATTGAATCTTCTTTTAATTCATTATAGCGTCTGTTTGCCAGACATTTTACATCCTTAAGATCTTTGATGAAATTGAATTTGTTTGATATCAGTTCTGCAACTTTATTAACATCGGTATATCCGGTAAATGTTATACCAGCTTTATAGCTCAAAGCATTATTAATTTCATTAAAAAGGTCGCCAGGTTTAAATTTGTTCAGCATAGAATTGGTTGCCCTGGTAAGAAATCTTGATTGTTTTTTAAATTTCAAATATTCAACTAAAGCTCTGCTTGGAACATAATCCTTTTCATAGTTATTCCTGTGATCCATGACTTCTTTTATATAATTTTTAAGGATTTTTTCATCATGCTCGGGATTTGTTATTAATTCATTTAAAAGCTCCATTCCTTTTTCAATGTTTTCTTCTGCACCATATAAATTTATAATAAAAAATTGATCATTCTGACCAAAACTGTAATTACAGCCTATACTCTCCATTTTAAGCTTAAAATCTTTCGGATTGGTTCCTTTCGGTCCTATTCTTTTCATATAATCTGCTGCATATTCCAAGTTGGGGGATTGACAAATACCATTCATAAAATATAAAGAGAGCTCAAATTTATTGTTAATGGGATTTTTTGTATGGTAAAGTTTTAAATTGTCTTTAAGCTGTATAATTTTGACATCTTTTTTATAATCAATGAATTTTGGTTTTTTGTCATCTTTAGGCAAATTGATAAACTTTTTTGAGTAATTTGATGAAGTGTTGCTGTTAGATGGAATTTCTTTATAAGGTAAATTAATGACTTTTTTTATTCTTGTATTATCCCAGTCTGAGTGAGCATTAAATACAAAATAATTCTTATTGAAATATTGATTTATGGTTTTTAAGAATTCTTCTTTTGTAATATCGGAAACAGAGTTTACAGCCTTTAAATAGTCTTCCCATTCAATATTTGTTAAATATGAATCAATTATATTATATGTTCTGCTTTTTAAATCTTCAAAATCTTCTATAAGTGATAATTCAACATTATGTTTGCTGGCATTAAAGGTCTCTATACTGCATTCTCCATTTTTGATTTTATTAATGCTTTCAATAACTGCATTTTCAATCTTGTTTGAACTCATTTTATAAGCTTTAGGCCAATAATATATAAAAAAACCGCTCTCTTCCAGACCCGACCAGAATGATATGGAAAAATCATCAACTTCATTATTTATTATGAATTTATTTAATAAACCAGTTTTATTTGAATTTAAAAGCATATTTTTTAATATCAACATCTTTAAAATATCAATATGAGCTGTATTAACTGTTCTGAAAGCAATCACTCCTCTTTCAGGTCCATAGACATTTTTAACAACCAATTCTCTTCCGTTAAAATTTTTTTCCTTGTATTCTTTGAACTTAGGAACAAGACCTGAATTAAACCTTGAAAAGCAGTTCTTTATAACTGGTAATATTTTATCGGTATCGATGTCTCCCGACAGTATAAGCGCCATATTATTGGCTACATAATAAGTATTGTAAAATTCCTTCATTTTGGATACAGGGATATAGCAGATATGATCCACATCACCAAGAGTATCGATTTTTCCGTAAGGGTGTACTTTGAAAAAATATTTTTTCATTTCCGCAAAAAAATGGTTCGGATGGCTGTTAAGTGATCTGTTTTTTTCTTCTTTTACAACTTCGTTTTCTGCCTGATATAATCTGAAAACCGGATTTGACAGAACATGTGAATATAACTCAAGCCATTTTTCTGTCTGCGATGAAGGAAAAGCAGAATGATAAACAGTCCTGTCATAATGTGTATTGGCATTAAAATCATCTCCTCCTATGGACTGGATCAGTGAAGCAAAATCATTAGGAGTTTCATATTTAGATGCTTCAATTGAAAGTTCATTTATTTTTTTATAAATTTGTTCCCTTTCCAGATTGTTCTCGTCACCCGATCTTATCTTATGTAATTTATCATATAAATCGCTTATTTCTTCCAGATACGATTTTTCTTTTTCATAGTCAATAGTACCCAGTTCCTGAGTTCCTTTAAATATCATATGTTCAAGAAAATGAGCCATTCCTGTACAGTCCTCGGGATCATGTTTACTGCCAGCTTTGACAACAACGGCACCATAAACCTTTGATGCTGTATGATCTTCATTTAAATAAACCGTCAGTCCGTTATCAAGAATATATTTTTTTACTTTTAAAAGTCCGGAATTTTCTTCAGCCTGTGAATAAAATAGAACAAAAACAACAGCAAATAGAATAAAGATTGATTTTTTCATTTTTAAGCTTCTTATAAAAACTTTATTTATAATAAAATCAATATAATAAATCAGATAAATATTTGTCAATATTTATATTTAAAGATAAATAAAATTATTATAAAAAACTTGTAATATTTGAATAAATTTAATAGAATTTAACAAACATTTTATAATATCCGGTATAAAAATGAAAGTAATTATTGCTGAAGATGAATATATAACCGCAGAATTATT
>JAFGQB010000228.1 GCA_016935915.1 Spirochaetota bacterium | reverse complement strand
GCATAACATGCGTTTTTTATTTCAAAATTCCTTACCTGAGGTTTTAAACCTAAATACCTGCAGACATATGTGGAGTTGGTTTTGCAGTAATCCAGACCCGATTCTGTGGCAAAAATGCATAATTCTATATCTTTTTTATCTTCTTCAGAAATAATCGGTTTTGCCGCATTAACTGCCATTGTAATAACATCTTCATAATCAACCAGTTGTGATTTACTGTCAAGCATTAGTTCTTCTTTAAAAAACTTAACATCTCTGTTTCTCGCTACTGCCAGCTTTTCTATATCTAAAACCAGACTGCCAGCATAAACATTGATTTTTTCAATTCCAATTCCCATTTTATACTCCTAATAATTATTATTCTTTTTTTTTCTGCCTTTTAGTATTGTAAGGAGGAATGGTATCAAGACCTCCAGTTACATATAAAACATCTCCATTAACAAAAGATGATAGATCACTGGCAAAAAAAACAATAGCCTTTCCGAATTCATCCGGTTTGCCCTCTCTTTGAAGCATTGATAATCTTACAAATTGTTCAACGATCATTTCAGATGCATTGGCATCGGTTAATTCTGTTTTAAAATATCCAGGTACTATAACATTGCAATAGATATCCTTATTGCCGTATTCTTTTGCCAAGGCTTTTGAAAAGCCTATAATACCTGATTTAGCAGCAGAATAATTTGCCTGCCCTGCTGAGCCTACATGACAGATAGATGAAATATTTATGAATTTACCACCCTTGTTAACAATAAATTCATCAATAAAAGCCCTGCAAACATAAAACGTACCTGTTAAGTGTGTTTGAATTACTTCATCCCATTGTTCATTTGACATAAAATGAATAGGTCCATCTCTTAGTATGCCTGCATTGTTGACAACAACATTTATACTTCCAAAATCTTTTATTGCTTTTTCTACAGTTTGATCTACATCCTTTGAATTTTTTACATCCATTTTATAATAAGATACTTTTGCTTCAGGATTTAGTTTTTTAGCATTGTTTAATGTATCTTTTGCTCCTTCTTCACTTGAAACATAGGTAAAAGCCACATTGGCGCCATTTTTAACCAATTCATAAACAGCTGCTTTTCCTATACCGCGGGAACCGCCTGTTAAAAAAACATTTTTTCCTTTTAATAACATACAATAGTCCTTTATTTAAGTTAAATAAATTATTAATTAACATTTTTAAATATAATAATAATTAAGAATTTATTATTTTTTATTAATGCAAAAAGTTTTAATTTAGGCTAACCGATTGAAAATAAAAAAGTTAGCAATAGTACTTTTTAACTTGTACAGTTAAAAATTTTAACAAAAGCAAATATAAACTATTTTTTTTTTTTTTTCAAACCTTTTTTTTATAAATAAAAAAAAAAATATACAATTAATTATTATTTATAAAATTTGAAAAATTATAAAAATTTGCTATAAAATAAACACAACAAGTTTTTTTTTATAATGTACTTACTTTTTGTACATTAGTAAAAAATGAGTGAATTTTAAAAAATTTCTGGTATATTTTATCCAAATTTTCTAATAACTGCTTTTTCCAATCTAATCAAAGCTTCTTTTAAAACAGATAAAGGACAAGCTATGTTAATACGTTGATAACCGCTGCCCCCTGGTCCAAAGATAATACCATCATTTAAACCCAGTTTAGCATCTTTTATAATGAAATTTTTTAAATCTTCATCATTTAATTTTAAATTCTTAAAATTCAGCCAGACAAGATATGTTGCTTCAAGTTTTGATGGAATGATTTGCGGGATTTTATCATTTATAAAATCAACAAGATAATGATAATTTTTCCACAAATGCTTTAACAATCCTTCCAGCCATTTTTCTCCATGATTATAACAGGTTTCTATAGCTTGCGAACCAAACATGTTTATACTGTTAAGGTTTATTTTTTTTAAATAATCTTTAAAAATATTATTATATTTCATATTTTTGCATATAACATAACTTGACATAAGCCCTGCAGTATTGAATGTTTTACTTATAGCATTAAAAGTTATTGTTATATCTTTTGCGTCTTTATTTATTTCAGCTGTTGGTATATGTCTGTTTGGTTTATAAACAATATCTGAATGTATTTCATCTGATAATATTAATATTTTATTTTTTAAGCATATATGAATAATCTTTTCTAATTCTTCATATTTCCAAACTCTGCCGACAGGATTATGAGGTGAGCATAAAATGAGCATTTTTGCTCTCTTTGCTTTTTTTTCCAGATCTATAAAATCAATTTTATAATAATTGTCCTCTTCTAGCAATTGATTAAAAATTAATTTTCTCTTATTTGCATTAATAGCGGTAAAAAAAGGAAAATAAACAGGGGGTTGAATGATTATTTTATCATCAGGATTTGTAAAAGCCTGAATTGCCATATACAAAGCCGGTACAACTCCATGTGTATAAATAATTTCATCTTCGATTATTTTAATACCATGTCTTTTTTGATGCCAATTTACAATAGCTGAATCCAGAGATTCAGGTTTTAAATTATATCCGAAAATTCCTGTTTTGGTTATTTTTTTAATTTTTTTTAAAAGAGGTTGACATGTTTTTATATCCATATCGGCTACCCACAGCGGCAGAATATCGTCAGTGCCAAATATAGATTTAAGTCCATCCCATTTCAGGCTATTAGTATTTTTACGGTTAATTATTTTATTAAAATTATACATTTTTAAAATTTAGAATGGTAATTATTTTTTTGCAATAATTATACCGCCTCTGTCGCAATTCTGTAATTTATTGCCGGGTATGGCTATTACTTCTGAAAAGCCTGCTTTTTGAAATAATTCTATCCATTTATCAGATCTTATAATCGGGGAGTTTGGTCTTAGCTCTTTATCATCATAATTGTAATAGCTTGCCAATAAGCCGAATGTCAATTCCATATATCTGTATAGACCATCCAGAGGAGGAGCTATTTCACCGAGGATTACATATCCGTCTTTTTTAACGAGTTTATGCAATGCTTTACAGCTTTGAGTCAGGTTTTTGGTTGCATGCAGAACATTAACAGCTAAAACTATATCTGCAAATTCCTCTTCAAAATCCTGTTCTTTTAATTCCTTTGTCAAATCATAAGGCTTATACTCTATGAAGTCGTATTTATTAAATCTTTCCGATTTACCAGCTTTTTTTATCAATGCTTTGCTTATATCTGTAAAAATATATTTTTCAAACTTTTTTTCGATGTTTTCTGTATTTTTAAATACATTGTAAGTACCATTGCCTGTGCCGGCACCGACCTCCATTACAGTTATTTTTTTATTATATTTTTCATCTATTATTCTTTTAACCGCTTTACCAGTAAGTATTGACCAAAAATTATACACCTTGCTTGTATAATAAACGTCTTCGACCAAAGAAAAATCATTAAAAGGAAACATTACCTCTTCACCATATATTTTCCCTTTAATAAAATGTACCAAACCTCCATAGGCTCTTGCAAGCCATTGAAAAGGAGCCCCTTCATCAGGAATTTTCCTTGTCACACTTACCAGATATTCGGCAGGTGCTTCTATGTCAGGATCAGTGATCAAACAGATAAAGCCTGAGTCTTTTTTTTCAATGATCTTTTCTTCACATAGTACTTCAAGCATTTTACAAAAAACATATTCTGCATCTTTAAAAATATTAATTTTTTGTTTGATACTGTCAAAAGTTTCAAAATCCCCTTTTTTTTGAAATAAACCTAAATGTCTCATGATTATATCAACGGAAATTGAAAAACAGCTTTTATTAAAATAATTTTCAACATCAGGCCAATTTAGAGGCCATACTTCTTTTGCGTCTTCAACTAATTGATTAATTACTTTTTCGTTGAACAAGATATTCTCCCCTTTTATTAATTACCTTCCCATTTTTTGATCACAGAACAGCAGTTTATACCACCGAAACCAAAGGAATTCTTCAGAATGTACTTTATAGGATAATTTTCAACTTTTTTATT
>JAFGQB010000227.1 GCA_016935915.1 Spirochaetota bacterium | reverse complement strand
GGGCAAACATATCAATCGAATATGCGACAAAACGTTACAGAAGCAATCTGATCAACTGGGGAATGCTGCCGTTTATTATAGATGAAAAGAGCTTCAGTCAAATAGGTATTGATGATTTTATAATTGTAAGGGATATAAGAAAGAATCTAATTGAAGAAAAAAAAGAGATTGCCGCCGTTTTATTTAATAAGAACAAAAGAGCCGAAATTAAACTTTTTTTACCAGAATTAACCAAAGATGAAAGGGATATTATAATAGCAGGATCATTGATCAATTATTACAGAAATTAATTGGATTAGTTGATTTTTTTGTAACTATAATATCAATCAAAGCAAATTAAGGATTTCTTTTGCATGTCCCTCAGGAGTTACCTTGGGAAATACTTCTAAAATGATGCCGTTTTCGTCGATTACAAAAGTTGAACGGATTATCCCCATAACAAGTTTACCGTACATATTCTTTTCGCCGTATGCATTATATAATTTTATTACTTTTTTCTCAGTATCGCTTAACAGATAGAAAGGGAGATTGTATTTGGATTTGAATGACTGATGTGATTTAACAGAATCAGCACTTATCCCGATAACTACCGCACCTTTTTTTAATATATCGTCATAATCATCTCTGAAACTGCATGCTTCTTTAGTACAGCCTGGAGTGTTGTCTTTAGGATAAAAATAAACAATAACTTTTTTACCTTTAAATTGAGATAATGATATCATATTATTGTTATCATCAGGCAGGCTAAAATCAAATGCTTTATCACCTTTTTTTAACATATTATTCTTCCTTTGTTTTTTTTAAAAGATTTTTTTATAATAATCTTATATGACCAAGACTATACATATTATCACCTGTAATAGGAACAATCTGGATTTTGTTAAAACCGGTTTTAGAAATTTCAGGTGTGATTGAAAGTTTTTCCAGCCTTAATCCGAAAAAGTTCGGATCATTTAAATTTTTTATCTGTAGTGTTCCTATGGTATTTTCATCTTTTATGAAATTGATAAAATAATCATCATTGTTGTCAATTGTCAGTTCAAGAATATTGCTGTTGTAAATTTTATCAAGCATAACTGTCAGACCCTCAGTGGTAAAAAGAGTATTGCCTTCCTTGTTCCATGCAGTATGTTCATCAACTTTTTTACTTACTTCATTCAATTTGACAATATTTTTCTGTTCAGCATATTTTACATTTTGTTTATCAGTTTTGGGTATTATAAAAATAACCAGGAACAAGAGTATCGCTAAAGCATAAAATATAAAAATTTTGTTATCTATAAGTTTTCTTAAATCGATATTTTTCATATTAAAGAAATTATAAAAATTTTAAATTTATGTCAAGAATTATGAATAAAATAAACATAAATTTCTCTTTACTTATTATTTTTTTTGTTATATTTTTTTTTAAATGCATAAAGGATTCTTTTGAAAAATTTGTTTATATTATTAACAAATTTTAATAAAAAGGAGATGTTTTATGCAATCTACATTGAAAAAAGAAAGTGAAGTCGCCAGAGGGAGGGATGATATGGCAACATTTGAAGAAAAAGATCAAAATGAAAAATTAAGGGCACTGGAGTCATCTATTTTATCTATAGAGAAAGAGTTCGGTAAAGGTTCAATAATGAAATTAGGTTCTCGAAAAGCAATCTCTATAGATCATATACCCACTGGTTCATTATTGCTTGATGCTGCAACAGGTGTAGGAGGTTTCCCAAGAGGAAGAGTTGTGGAAATTTTCGGACCCGAATCCTCAGGTAAAACCACCATTGCATTACATGTAATAGCTGAAGCACAAAAGAGAGGGGGTATTGCGGCATTTATTGATGCAGAACATGCTCTTGATCCTGTATATGCCAAGGCTTTAGGGGTAAATATAAATGATTTGTGGATATCACAACCTGATACAGGTGAGCAGGCTTTAGAGATCGTTGAAACTCTGGTAAAAAGCAGTGCTGTTGATGTCGTTGTAATCGACTCTGTAGCGGCTTTGACTCCGAAGGCAGAAATCGAAGGTGAAATGGGCGACAGCCACATGGGACTTCAGGCAAGGCTTATGAGTCAGGCATTAAGGAAATTAACTGCGATTGTGTCCAAGTCAAATACATGTGTGGTATTTATAAATCAGTTGAGAATGAAAATCGGAGTAATGTTCGGAAATCCTGAGACCACTACAGGAGGCAATGCTTTAAAATTTTATTCTTCAATGAGAATAGAGGTTAGAAAAATTGAAACTTTAACAAACGGTACCGAAGCATATGGAAATAAGGTAAGAGTAAAGATCGTTAAAAATAAAATGGCGCCGCCGTTTAGAGAAGTACAGCTCGACATTATATATGGGCAGGGTATATCAAGAGAAGAGTCGATTATTGATGCTTCAATAAAATTCAATCTGATACAAAAAACAGGATCATGGTATTCATTCGGTGATAAAAAAATCGGACAGGGAAGAGAAACTGTTAAGAAATTTTTTTCAGATAATCCAGGTGTTATGGAATCATTAGAGGCTAAGATAAGAGCAATTATCATGCCTAAAGAAGAAAATTCCAATGGAAACAGCAAAAATAACAATTCTTCAACTGCCAAATAAGATTTAAAAATGTTTTAAAATGAAAAATATATTAATACTATCTTTAGGCTCAAACATTGAGCCTGAGATATTTTATTTGAATACTGCTGTTAAATTGCTTAATGAGTATTTTGAATTAAGCAAGGTAAGTTCTGTTTATTTGACTGATCCTGTGGATTGTATGGGGAAAAATAAATTTTTTAATATTTGTGCCGAATATAAAACAGAAATTAATGATGTCTTTGATATATTGAATATCATAGAAAATATTGAGGTGACTATCGGAAGAGATAAATTTAATAAGGGATTAAAAAGCTCAAGAGAAATTGATATTGATATATTATTTTTTAATAAAATGACTTTAAATACAAGCAAACTGACCATACCGCATAAAAAGATGTTTGAAAGACTTTTTGTTTTAAAGCCCTTAATCGAAATTTTATCCGAAGAATCGGGATATCTTAAAGAATATGATATAATAAAATGTCATAATAATATAAAAGGACAATCAGTTAAATTATTAGGAGATGTTTTAATTGAATCAAAATGAAAATAATAAGCCTCTTACTGAATATAAGGTAAAAATTGACAGTTTTGAAGGTCCATTGGATTTATTGCTTCATTTGGTAAAGACTTCAGAAATAAATATTTATGATATACCTATAGCTGAAATAACAAAACAGTACCTGAATTATTTGTCTTTTTTGATCATATTGAATCTTGATAATTTATCAGAATTTGTTGAAATGGCAACGATTTTACTTCTTATTAAATCAAAAGCCATGCTGCCTGTGGAACTTGATTTTGATGAAAATGAGTATGATCCAAGAGAGCAATTAATCACAAAACTTTTAGAATATCAAAAATATAAAATGGCAGCGGATTTATTGGAAGTAATGAGCGAAGATACGGTGCCATTGATAAACAGAACAACTGATCCGAAATTATTCAATCTTGATGATAATGAAGATATAAATTGGAAACAGCTTTCTGTTTTGGATTTAATAGGTGCTTTTGCGGATCTGTTGAATAAGAACAATCATAATGACATGGAACTGGAAGTTTTATTGTATAATTTTACGGTTGAGGACAAGATAAAATTGATCAATGACATATTATGTGATAAGGAAAGTTTTAACTATTTTGAACTTATAAAGGAAAATATGCCTAAAATGGAGATAGTATGCATATTTTTAGCATTGTTAGAATTGGTAAAAAAGGGTATAATCGCAGTAAGACAGCATAAGATATTCGGTGATATACATATAGTAAAAAAGGAAAAATTAGTTTCAAATAATAATTTTTAACGATAATTTTTTTTGGGGGTAGTTTATCTTGAGTATAAATAAGTATTCAGCAATAATAGAGTCACTGCTATATTATGAAAATGATGTTGTAAGTATAAATAAGATTGCTCAAGTTACTGGATTAACAGAAGAAAAAATCAAAGAAACAATAAATCAACTGATGCTTGAGTATCAAAACAATATACATGGTTTGATGATTACCGAAATAGCCGGCGGTTATTCATTTCAGATAAAAAAGGAAATTTTTCCTTATATAAAAGAATATTATAATCTGAAATCTCAAAATAAATTATCAAAATCAGTCTTAACAGTATTATCTATTATTGCATATAAACAGCCTATTACTAAAAATGAGATTGAGGATATAAGGGGCGTAAATTCGGATAACAGTATAAAAAGACTCTTAGAACTTAATTTAATTAAGATTACAGGCAGAAAAGATGTTGTTGGAAAACCTTTATTGTATGGTACGACAACTGAATTTTTAAAATTTTTTAATTTAAATAATATAAAAGATCTACCGAAGATCGATGAGCTTAAAAGTGAAGAATTCTCGCTCAAATAATGACGTAAGACTGCAGAAATTTCTCTCTTTATCCGGGATTTCCTCAAGAAGAAATAGTGAAAATATCATAAATCAAGGCAGAGTAAAGGTAAATGGTGTTGTAATTTTTGACAGATCATACCGTGTAAATGAAAATGACAATGTGGAAATCGACAATAAAGCTATCAAACCTCAGAGGAAAATATATCTGGTTTTGAACAAACCAGAAAATTATCTTTGCACTCATTCTGATAAATTCGGAAGAAAGACCATTTATGATCTTATAAAATCAGAAGATATTAGAATTTTTTCATTGGGCAGACTTGATTATAAATCAAGCGGTTTGATAATTTTAACAAATGATGGAGATTTTGCCAATAAAGTAGTTCATCCGTCTAATAATATCATAAAAGAATATAATGTATTAGCTGACA
Organism: Spirochaetota bacterium; assembly: GCA_016935915.1. GTDB lineage: Bacteria > Spirochaetota > GWE2-31-10 > GWE2-31-10 > JAFGQB01 > JAFGQB01. The sequence continues at coordinate 16,027 of JAFGQB010000227.1, read as the reverse complement.
GCACGATAAATGATGATTTGATTGATCATTTTTTAAAAGGTATTAAAATCAACGGCATTACCTATAAAGCATTAAATATTGAAAGAAAAAATAAAAATACCGTGATAATCAGATTAAATGAGGGCAAAAAAAGAGAAATAAGAGAAGTATTTAAATTTTTTAAAATCAATGTTAAGGAACTTAAAAGAACAGCTATCGGAAACTTAAAACTTGATGAACTTAAGATCAAACAGGGGCATTTTAAGTCGTTTTCTTATAAAGAAATTATAGAAAAGATTTTATAAAATTAAACAAAAAAAAATTTTGATTTTTTTATTTCTTTATAATATATTGTATTTTAAAAATTTATAAGAGGCATAAATGAATAAGCCTGTTAAAATAGCAATAGACGGACCTGCTGGTGCGGGAAAGAGCACAGTTGCAAAAATTGTTGCAAAGAGATTAAATATTGAATATCTGGATTCCGGAGCATTTTATAGAGGTATAACAAAAATAATTCTTGACAGTAATATAAAAATAGAAGATTATAATGGAATTAATACAATTTTAAAGGATATTATTTTAGATTTTGCTGATGGCAGAATAATAGTAAATGGGAAAGATGTTACAGACCATTTAAGATGCAAAGACGTTACATTAAATGTCTCTCCTGTATCCAGTATTATCCCCGTCAGAATTAAAGTTAATGAATTTTTAAATATATATTCTAAAGATAAATCTATTATAATGGACGGAAGAGATATCGGGACAGTTGTTTTTCCGGATGCAGAATATAAATTTTATCTTGACGCTGCTGTTGATGAAAGAGCATTGAGGAGATACAAGGAAAAAAATACAGACATGACTCTTGACAGTATAAAAGAGTCCATTATTAAAAGAGATAAAAATGATAAAAATAAGAAATTCGGAGCTTTAAAAATTGCAGATAATGCAATTTATATAGATACAACTAATTTAACCTTAGATGAGGTTGTAAATAAAATAATTGAAAAGATTAAAATAAAGTGAGGGTTTTATGGATAAAGATATTATATCTGATGAAAATTTTGATTTTAAAAAAGCTTTTGAGGAAAGTCTTGTAGAATATCATGAGAATACTGTAATTAAAGCGAAAGTTGAGCAAATAGTAAATGATACCATATTTTTAAATTTTGGATATAAAGCTGAGGCAAAACTGTTGACATCGGAGTTTACAAAATTGCCTAAAATAGGTGATGAAATAGAAGTTTATTTGGTAAGGCTTGAGGGCAGAAACGGAGAACCTATAGTCAGTAAAAAACGCGTTGAAAACATAAAAGATAAGATGGAATTAAGAAAGATTAAAAGTGAAGATAAATTCATAAAAGGGATGGTTACAGATGTAAATAAAAGCGGAGCATTTGTGACATTTAAAAGTCTCACAGGTTTTATACCTTTGTATATTTTTGATATAACACAGGTAAATTTGGAAGATTTTAAAAATAAAGAAATTGGCTATTATGTAGAAAAAGTTATTGAACCTTCAGGTGATCATGATAAAAATAGAAAGCAAAAAGAAGAATTTATAGGCAACAGGAAAAGATATGTAATAAACAGTAAAAGGTATAATAAGGATATATTTTTTGATGAAAAACAACCAGGTGATGTTGTTGAAGGTGTTGTTAAGAATATCACTGATTTCGGTGCATTCATTGATATCGATGGAGTTGATGCTTTATTAAGATTTAAAGATATTTCATGGTACAGGTTTAATAATATCAATGATGTATTAAAGGAAAATCAAAAAGTCAAAGTTGTAATTTTAAATGTAAATAAAAGCAAAAAGAAATGCTCGGTAGGTTTAAAGCAGCTTCAGGAAGATCCATGGAATAAGTTTGCCAATGAATATAAAGTTGATGATGTTATTGTAGGTAATGTTGTATCTCTTATGCCTTATGGTGCTTTTATCAGGATAATTGAGGGTGTGGAAGGATTGCTTCATATATCAGATATGTCATGGATTAAAAAAATTAATAATCCATCAGAATTATTAAAAGTTGGACAGAACCTGGAATTAAAGATAATAAAAATAGATCAAGAAAATAAAAAAATCAGTTTAAGTTTAAAACATTTACTGGATAATCCATGGGAAAAAGCAAAAGATAAATATAAGGTTGGAACAAAGATTAAAGGTAAGATCAAGGATATTACTTCTTTCGGATGTTTTATTGAACTGGAGGAAGGTATTGATGCTTTACTCCATATTGACGATGTGTCGTGGATTGAAACTATAAAAAATCCGAATGACTATTTTAAAATAGACCAGGAAATTGAAGCAGTAGTGATCAACTGTGATGCTGAAAAAACAAAAATTAAAGTTGGAATAAAACAATTAGAAGAAGACCCTTGGAAAATACTTAAAGATAAATATAATAAAGGCGACATAATAAAATGTAAAATTTTAGAAGTGGATGATACTAAAGGCGTATTTGTGGAAGTAATAGATAAGTTAAAATCATTGATTCCGATAAATCATTTAGGCATTGAAAAAAAATATGATATTAATGTTAATTTAAGAAATGATTTTAAAGTTGGTGATGAAATAGAGGTATTGATAACATTAATTGATTATAAAACAAGAAAGATAAACCTGTCTTTAAAAGATTTAATGAAATTAAAGGAAAGAGAACATGTAAAAGAATTTTTACATGATGCGAATGAAGATTCGGTGTATACTTTGAGTGATTCGATAAATTTGAAAAATAAAAAAAAATAATATCTTTTTAGTTATTTAAATTTATTTAATATGAATGAATCAAATCAAAATAATTACAAAATAATTGGTGAAAGCAGTGTTATATTAGAAGTAGTCAATAATGCTAAAACAATTGCCAATTCACAAGCCAGTGTTTTGATACATGGTGACAGCGGTACCGGAAAGGAATTATTTGCGGGTTTTATTCATGAAAACAGTGAACGAAGTAATAATAAATTTGTAGCAATTAATTGCGCAGGTATACCTACAAATCTTTTAGAAAATGAACTGTTTGGTCATAAAAAAGGAGCATTCACAGGGGCTGATGATGATTATATAGGTAAAATCGGTTATGCTGATAATGGTACAATTTTTTTAGATGAGATTGCAGAGTTAGAATATAAAGTTCAAGCAAAACTTTTAAGATTTTTGCAATACAAAGAATATGAACCTATTGGCAGTACAGAAACGAAAAAAAGCGATATAAGAATTATCAGTGCTACAAATAAAAATATTTTTAAATTAATTAAAGAAAAAAAATTCAGAGAGGATCTATATTATCGTCTTAATGTTGTGCCGTTATATTTACCGACTTTAAAAGCAAGAGGAAAAGATATAGAATTACTTGCAAATTATTATTTAAAAATATATAATAAAAAAAATAACAAAAATATAAAGGGATTTTCCAAAGAAGTTATAGATATTTTTTATTCATATAATTGGCCAGGTAATGTAAGGGAATTACAGAATGTCATTGAAAGAGCCGTTGTAATAGCTGAAAAAGAAATTATTGTAAAGGATCATATATATATATATAATAATTTTTTAAAAGATGTGAAGATTAAAACCTTTAAACCGTTAAAAGATGCACTAAATGATTTTAAAAAAGATTATATTATTGAAACTTTGGATGAAAATAATTGGAATCAGACAAAAACAGCTAAATTACTGGATATACAAAGGTCATATCTGGCAAGATTAATAAAAGAATTAAATATAAATAAAATCTAATTATAAAATGGAGAATTGAATGCAGTTAAAGGAAAAATTAAATGAAAAAAGCAATAAATTTAAATTTATTACACCTGTAATTATTATAAGTATCATTTTGATCACTTTGATTATAATTACATTCAGCTATTTTTATAATTTAAAAGAGGAAAATGCTGTTAAGTTATTTGAAAGGGCATATGTAAAAATTTCTGATTTTAATGATTCTGAATTTGAAAAAAAACAAAGTATGAGCGGCGATATTATAAAAACATTAGATCGTACGATCGCTAAGTTTCCTAAAACAGTCAGCGGTAAGAGGGCTTTATTTTATAAAGGTTATGTATTATTTCATTCAGAAAAGTATGATGAAGCCGAAACTGTTTTTTTGGATTTCATAAAGAAAAATAAAAACCATTTCTTGACAGGAAAAGCTTATTATTTTCTATCATACTGCTATAGTGAAAGAAAAAACATTGAAAAAGCAATAGAGACTTTAAAAGTTTTTGAAAATGAACAGCATGATTCAGCTTTTGCTCCGATTGCTTATTATCAAATTGGATTTTTATATGAAAATTTAAAAGATACTGATAATGCTGTTACTTATTATCAAAAAATTTTAAATGATTTTAAAAAATCTTCACAGTATGATTATGCCGTAAAAAAAGTATATTTGTTAAAAAATAATATAAGATTAACTGAGAAAGAATTTTTTAAATAATTTATATTATGGAGAATTGATTGCTGAAAATTAAAATACCAAGACTAATAATTATTATTTTAATTGGTATTACGGTTTTTCTTTTTAATATAATAATTCTGGATTTCTTTTTAAACAGGATTTTTCAGATTCGTTTGCAAAATAATGAGTTTAATTTATTTGAATTATTTGAAAAAAAGTCATTAGATATTCTTTTGAATATAAATGAAAAAGCATCAAAAACACATTTTTTATCATCTCAGACCTCGAAAAGAATCACTTCAAATAAAGTATCAAAAGATATAATGATAATAGGTGTAGATGAAAAATCACTTAATAAAATTGGAAAATGGCCTTTCAGGAGATATTATCACGGATTATTGGCAGATTATTTTACAAAATCTAAATATCGTGAAAATTTATTATTTTTTGATATATTCTTTACGGATCAGGATTTCGATTATCCAGAAGATGATATAATTTTAACTGAATCAATAAAAAATAACGATAAAGTAATCTTGGATTATTTTGCAAGGGGTGAAAATTACGATCTTGATGAACTTGCAACAAATGAGAAATTGATTGCTGCACGAAAAAGATTAGATATCAGAAATAAGAAATTCGGAGTTTTAAAAGATGTCAGTGGATCCGTTGATAAGGCTTTGCCATTTAATGTTGTGAGTTTACCTTTAATGCCTTATTTGGATACTTCCAAGCAAATCGGTTTGGCAAATATAACAGAGGATTTTGATAAAATAGTCAGGAAATATCCGCTTGTTTCAAAATTTAAAAATATAAAAAAACTTAAATTGTCCGAATTGTTGCCAAATACCTATGCAGATGAGGTTTACTTAACAACATTTACATTTGACCTTGCACACAATAATGAGTTAAAAATTTTATTTAGAGACAATATATTATTATTTAATCAGTCTGCAGTACCCTTAAATGAAAGAAAATCATTAACTGATGCAGATCTTTCGGATTTTAAATTTAAAGTTGAACAGCAGGAAAATAATTTAAAACTTGATATTGAGAAATTAAAAGGTTTTATTGAAAATAATAATAGAAAGATTTTAAAAAGTATAAATGAACATTTAAATGGAAGTAAAATCAATAAAGATTTAAAAAAGGAATTGTATGATACTTTCAATGACAATGAAAATTTTAAGGATATTGATATAATAATTAAAACTGTAATTGAAAATATTCAAAATATTCCTGAAAAAAATAAAATTTGGATTGAAGAATTGAATTTTTTTAATAAAATTTATGAAAAATGTATAAAGGTTGACAGATTACCCTTTAAGCAGCATGAAGACCCGAGTTTATATGATATACTTTATAATAATACAAATATTTATTTTGAAGATATTTATTTATATACTGAAAATTTCTTAATGTCTATAGCATTAACTTTAGTTAGTGAATTTTTTAATATTGATATAGCAAAAGGCATAGAGGTTGTTTTTGGCAAAAATATCGTTTTAAAAAATCCTAAGACATTTGATTCGAAATCGAATAAATATATTAAACCTGTTTTTAACGGTAAAGAGGTTGACAAAATTAAAATACCAATTGATGAAAAAGGTTATCTTGATATAAATTTTGCAGGAAAAGGATCAAGCTCAATTAGAACAGATCCTACTACTTTTGATGTTTACAGTTATTCTGATTTTATTGAGGGGAAGGGTATTTATGTAAGGGATAAGTTAGTAATGGTTGGAGCTTTCAGTAAAGGCATGGTTGACGATATGTACCAGACACCTTTTCAGACAATGTATGGATTGGAAATTATTGCAAATGCTGTAAATACCATAATAACAAATAATTTCATTATTAAATTATCAAGAATTTTTTATATTTTGATTTTGTTTTTTATAGCAATAGCTGTATCTTTGATATCTTCATATAAATCTATAATTAAAGCGTATATTTATGTTATGGTTTTTATCATTGCATATGTTTTATTAGCATTGGTTTTATTTGTTTATTTTAATATTGTACTCGAAATTCCTAAAGTGGTTTTAATTACTGTAATGACATTATTGAGCATTATGGTTTACAGGATATTTACAGAGGAAAAACAGAAGAAGCAGATTAAGGGTATCTTTTCAAAATATGTCAATCCTTCTGTTGTTGAAAAATTATTGGTTCATCCACCGGAGTTAGGTGGAGTTGATGCAAATCTCACGGTATTTTTTTCAGATATCAGAGGTTTTACGACTTTATCCGAAACACTGACCCCTCAAGAATTGATCCAGCATTTAAATAAATATCTGACTGCTATGACGGATATAATTTTTCAGTATGAAGGAACACTTGATAAGTATATAGGCGATGCTATAATGTGCTTCTGGGGAGCTCCAAATGTTCAAGTTAATCATGCAGAATTAGCCTGCATTACTGCTTTAAAACAAATGGAGAAATTAAAAGAGCTGAATGAAAACTGGCCCGAAAAACTCAGATTGAATATTGGAATAGGGATAAACTCAGGGGTGATGACAGTGGGAAATATGGGTTCTGAAGGAAGGATGAATTATACATTGGCAGGTGATAATGTAAATCTTGGGTCTCGACTGGAAGGAACAAACAAAATTTATGAAACAAATATAATCGTCAGTGAAAATACATATAATCTTGTTAAGGATAAATTCATTTTCAGGGAACTTGATAATATCAGAGTAAAAGGCAAGTTAAAACCTGTATCAATATTTGAGTTGGTCTCTGAAAAGGAATAGAAAATAATGGATATAAAAAAATTTATTAGCATTACGAAGTTTTATTCAACAATTTTGTTTGTAATATTTCTTTTTATTTTCATGAATAATTGCGGTATTGAAGATTCATTTTATTTTCAGGAACCGATCAATCTAAAGGTTGATAATGTAAATCAAGCTGCGAATATAGTCAGATTTACCGCTTATAATCAGGAAGAAGATTCAGGCAACTATTTATTAATCGGGTATGATGTTTATTATTATTTTGGAGGCAATGAAAGCAGTGCAAAAAAAGCTGCCGTAAAGATTCCAATTGTTAATTTCAGCTTATCGCCGTTAACCAATTTAATTGACTTTACTAAAGGAAATGTTAAACCTTATGGCACCGGGTCCGATGATGATCTTATTAGATTCAGCAAATTTATAGATGTTTACGGCAATCCTAATACAAATGATTTATACAATATATTCACCATTCCTGTAACACATAAGATGATAGATGAAATTTTATATGAAGGTAACAATGACAATGTTGAATTATATTTTCATAATATAGATTTTATCGAAAATGAACCGTATCTTGTTCCTGATTACGGATGTAATCCTAAAATCGATTCAACTGAAAAATCCATTAAAATAGAAAATATATATCCAGATTATTTTAGTTATAAAGATGAAGTATGGGCAGATGCGGATTTCTTAGGATTTTACGATTATGATTTTTATAAATATAATGGTATTGCTTATAATTATGAATCAATAGGAAAGTATTACTATGTTGCAAATATGTATGTTATTGCAAGGGGATTTTCGTCCGGTACTTATGATAAAGACTTTATATCTTCAATAAAATCAAATACTATAACTGTAATATTTGAAGTTGATCCTATAGCAACTGAGTATATTCCTTAAATATACAATCATATTTCATTTAATACATATTTATTTGAATTTTCAATTTTAAAACAAATTTTATCCAAAAATTATGTGAATTTTGCTCTATTTTATATAAATTTAGTTAAAATTTAAAAAATTTTTAAAAAAACAATTGACATGAATTTGTAAATTAGATAAAATTTACTTTATAGAGTTGGGGGAGGGGAGACATGTCTATTTATTTTTCAATTTTTATCATTTCAATGTTTTCTTCAATAATTATTTCAATGTTTTTACGACAGTTAGATAAAAAAAACAGGAATTTTGAGAAAATTGCAAAACTGTCCAAAACCATACAAAAGGAATTATCTGACTTTGCGCAGGAAAGATATATGGAGCTTAAAGACTTTGATAATTGTCTGGATGTTTCATTTCAAAAAGGTTCTGGCATTTTAGAAGATTTTAATAAAGCAATTAATGCAATGGAACAGCGTATAGAACTTGTTAATAAAGAAAATAATAAGATCAGTAATTTTTATAAAAAGATTGATATGATAGATAAGGAAATTATTGATATAAATAATCAGATTTCAGAAGTTAATGACAACAGGGATTATATCAAGAAAATTTCAACCAGATTTCAGGACTTTAAAAAACAGCTTGCTTTTATTGAAAGGGATGTTGCAAGGATTGAAGATAATTTTAAAAATGAAAATGCAAAGCAATTAAAAATGATAACAGATAAAATCATAAAAATAGCATCAAATGAAGTTAAAGATGTAAAAAAAGAGCTTGATTCTGTTAATAAGGAGATTTATTCGAGAAAGGATGAACTTGTCAAGAACATAAAACAGACAGGCATTGAATTAAGGGAAGATTTAAAAACAACACAGAATAAATTGGTCGAATTTACCGAACATCAGCATGAAATGCTGAAGGAAAATACAGAGATTTTTAAAGAAGAGATAAATGGAATTAAAAATACAATTTATGACATGAAGAATAACTTTATTAAAGGGACTGAAAATGAATTTTTAAATTTGAATAAACTACTTGAAGATAAAATTAATGAAAAAGCAGCAGATATTCAGACACTTGATCTAGATTTTCAAAAAAAACTTGAAGAAAAGATAAATTCTTATAGTTCATTTATAGAAAAAGTAGAAGAAAAGAGCTTGAATATTAATAATCAAATACAGTCTCACTTAGAGGACAGCAAGAGTAAATTTTCTTTGGAATTAAAAAATGATTACAGTAATTTATTAAAAGATCTTGAAAAATTCAGCGAAAGGATAAAATTAAGCACTGTAGAGGGTGTTAAGAAATCAGTGAGCCTTGTTTATGAAAAATATAAGTCCAATTTACAGAATTTTAAAAATTATGAAAAAGAGCTTGATGAAAAATCTTTAGAGTTTGAAAATTTTGTTAAGGTAAGCACAAAAGAAGTTGAAAAAATAAAATCAAATATTAATCAGGAAATATTCGATAAAATAGAGGAGTACAATTTACATATAAAAAATATAAGTGATCTTGGGGAATCATTTGAACTTGAAATTTTTAAACAGATCAAATCCAAACTGGAAGAGTTTAAAACAGATACATATCAGGATATTGATTTGATAAAAGAGGATATATTCAAGAAATATAAAGAATATGAAACACAATTTAATTTTAAATACGATGAGTCGTTAGAAAAAATTGACGGCTTAATGTCAAATGTTGATGAGACAAAACTGAACATTAATACGGTTAAATCTGATATCCAAACAGATATAACATTGCTCCAAAAGAGACAGGATGAAGTTATTGAAGATTTTGAAAATAAAGTCAAATCAGTAAGAAAGGATTATTCTGATGAAATGGAAAAGATTAAGAAAGTATTAACAGGTAATCTTACAAAAATGCGTGAATATTTTGACAGTGAAAAAGAAAAGATCTTTGGTAAAATTGATAAATCAATAATAAATTTAAATAAAGACGCTGATATAAAATCAAATGAAATAAGCAGCAGATTTGAAAAGTCATATAAAGAGTTTGAAACAAAACTTTTTAATTTTCAGGATCAGGTATCAAAGAGAGCTCAGAAATTAGAACATTTAATTATTAATAAGCAGAAGGAATCAGAGGAATCAATTATTAAAAATTTCAATTCAATCAAATCGGGTTTGATCGACAGACAGAATAAACTTGATAAAGAATTGTCAGGAATTGATACGGATTTAAAGGTTAAAGTAGATGATTTTGTTTCTAAATTCAACGAGATGTTGTTTAATCTGCATGATGATGTTAAAATGCAAATCGTTGACAGATCAGGTCAATATAAAGGTGAAATAGATAATATTGTAAATAAATTAAAACAGGATATTGAAAAAGACCTTTCTTCCATTAATGATCTAATCTATAATAAAACCAACAGCTTTGATCAGAAATTTGAAGATCTTAATAAAAATATCATTGATTTTAATGATAAAATAGAAGAATCTAAAAATCTTATTGATGAAAAATTTGAAGAAAGTGAAAATAAATTATTAAATTTATATACTGATACAAAAGTTAATTATGAGGGGATAAACAGGGACCTTGGAATATTAAAAGAAAAATTAGGAGACGATCTGGAAACAACTGCTTCAGAAATATCAAAATCTTTAAAGGATGAGATTACGTCAAAATATAACAATTTTAGAAATAACCTGGATGAAGTATTGAAGAATTTATCTATATCAATCAGTGAAAACTTAAAAACAAACAACAATCTTGTAGAATCTGCAAGAGATGAAATAATGTCGGAATTTGAAGATATGAAGAAAAAATTTGAAAGTGATATTGAAGATTGGCAGACAAATGTAATGGATATAATAAATTCAAAAAATAATGATATTGAAGATTTTAAAACCGGTATCTTGGATAATCTTGAAGAATTAAACAATCAGTTTAAATTCAAACTTGAAGATAATAATAAAGAGGTAGATAAATATATTAGCCTTTTAAATCAAAAAGGAGAACTAATAGAAGAAAACCTTAATGAAAAGATGAAGACAATTGAAGAAAATTATTATCAAAAAGGTGAAAAATTAATTATTGATAATTCGGCAAAATTGGATGATTTTATTCAGAAATTCAATAATCTCACTCAGGAGTTTTCAGTCATTAAGTCTAAAATAGATAATGAAGTCAGTGAAAAGATTGATGAAGGTAAAACAATCATAGAAGAGCTGTTTGAAAAAGCAAACAGTAATTTGAATGAAAATTATAAAAACATGGAACAGGATTCGATAGAAAGGTTGAACAGTTACAGAAAAGAGCTTTTGAGAATTCAGGATAGCATGAAGCAGATTGATGACAGATTTACATCAAGATTTCTTGAACATGCAAATCACCTTGATAAACGTATAGCTACAATTGATGGAGAAATTAAAAATTTTGAAAAAGCAACAAATTTATTTAACAGAGTGGATAAATTAAAAGAAAATCTTGAAGATAATATAAAGTCATTGAAGGAGGATATTCAGAGCATCAAAGAGGAAAGAAGTGAAATTCTTAAAGTTGAAAAGAAAATGTTAAGCATTGAAAGTATTGTTGCAACCACCCATGATAAATACAGAATGATTATTGATGAAAAGAAAAAAATAGAAAGCATTGAGTTGATCTTAGAAGAATTAAGACAGATTTCTCAAAATGTCGATGAAAAAATCGATAATATTAAAATGGGCAAAGTCATGGTTGAAAACATAGACAATAAACTTGATAATTTAAATACTAAGATCAAAAATCTTGAGGAATATTATAATGATGTGATCAATAAAGAGAATGATATTTCCAAATCAGTAAATATGATTGATAAATTGGACAGATCAAGTGAAAGTCTTAATTTGAAGATAAGTAATTTAGAAAAACAAATTGAAGATCTCGATTTTAAAAAATCGACATTTGAAAAGAGCTTTAAAAATTTTGAAAAGGATGCAAACCTCATTACAAAGTCAGAAAAACAGGTCCATGATGTTATATTGAAATTCAAACAGATGGATTCGCTGATAGAGGATCTTGAAGTAAGAACTGGAGTAATAAATAAGCATAGAGAATGGCTTGTAAAAGCTGAAACTCAGATGGTAAATTTAAATTCTGAAACCGATAAAAAGATCAAACTGCTCCAGTCATTGGTATCAAGTGATTCGGAAAAAACAGTAAAGAGCAAAATATCAAATGAGCAGACAAAAAAAGATACTGTTTTGAAGCTTAAGAAACAGGGATGGACTCTGGATGAGATTGCTAAAACTCTTAATCTCTCAATAGGAGAAGTTGAATTTATATTGGATCTGGAGCACAGCAAGACCCATAAAAAATAAATTCTTTAAAGATTATAAAAATCCCGGCAGAAAAATGCCGGTTTTTTTATTTTTTTTGCAAAAAATCAATAATTTCCCTGCAAAAGACTGGTATATCCTTTGGTGTTCTTGATGTTATTAGATTTTTATCAATAACAACTTCCTTGTCAAGATATTCGGCACCTGCATTAATAATATCATCCTTAATTGCACTTGTGCATGTTACTTTCCGACCTTTAAGGACATTTGAAGATACCAATACCCATGGTCCATGGCAGATTGATGCTGTGAGTTTACCGTCTGTACATAATTTATTAACAAATTGGGTAATTTCAGAATATCTTCGCAATTTATCAGGAGCAAAACCACCTGGAATAATAACTCCGTCAAAATCATCTGATTTGATATCCTTGATTGATACTTCTGGTACTGCTTCATAACCTTCTTTGCTATGATATTTGCTGGCTGAACCAGTACCTACCAATAAAGCTTCATAGCCTTCTTCCTTTAATCTGTAATATGGCACCCACATTTCTATCACATGATAGAGATCTTCAACTAAAACAGCAATTTTTTTTGACATAAACACCTCCTAATACTGTAAATATAATGGCTTAAGACCATCACTTATTTTTTTATTTTTATAATAATTAAAATTATTTAAAAATTATTTATTTTCATATCTCAAAACTGGCTGTCTTGCTGCCTTTACATCATCAGGTCTTTTGATAATACAATTTAATGGAGCATTCTTTAAAAGTTTATTATCAGTTTTTGCTTCAGACAGAATTTTTATTATAGTTTCAGCAAAGTTGTCAAGGGTTTCCTTATTTTCGGTTTCTGTTGGTTCTATCATAAGACTATCGTGAACAATAAGCGGAAAACTCACAGTAGGCGGGTGATATTTATAATCCAAAATCCTTTTGGCAAAATCCATTACCGTTATATTATATTTTTTGCATATATCTGTTAATGAAATAACAAATTCATGCATTATATGATCTTTTGTCATTAAAACAAAATCATTTTCAATAAGTTTTGCTAAATAATTTGCATTTAATAGGGACATTAATCCTGTCTTTTCAAGACCATCCTTACCTATTGTATAAATGTAAACATATGATTTTAAAACTACTAAAAAGTTGGCATAAAATGAGCGAACCTTTCCGATTGAATCTTTGCCTCTTTTTATTAATTGAAAGATATCTTTTTTAATAATATCCTCGCCCGGCAGAAATTTTTTTAATTCTGATTTAACGGCTATTGGTCCGGCACCTGGTCCTCCTCCTCCATGCGGTGTTGAAAATGTTTTATGCAAATTTAAATGAACCACATCAAAACCCATATCCCCTGGTCTTGCTATACCCAAGAGAGCATTTAAATTAGCTCCGTCATAATAGAGTTTGATGTCGAATTTTCTGCAAACTTTTACAATTTCTTCTATCTCTTTTTCAAATAAACCAAGTGTATTTGGATTTGTAAGCATGATTGCTGCGATATCATCATTGGCTTTTGTTTTTAAGTCTTGAATATCTATAAATCCTTTTTCATTAGATTTGACAGTCACTGTCTTGAAACCTGCCATGGAAGCGGATGCAGGATTAGTTCCGTGTGATGAGTCTGGAGATAATATTATATGTCTGTTTTCTCCTTTAGACAAAAAATATGATTTTATAGTATAAAGTCCGGTCTGCTCGCCATGTGCACCTGCGCATGGCGAAAAAGTCAGATCATCCATTCCTGTTATTTCAAGCAAGGCATTTTTGCAATTATAGAGAGCTTCAAGATTACCTTGAACTCTATTGTTATCAGAATAAGGATGCATGTTTAAAAATGAACTCATCATGGAAATCTTTTCATTGATCTTTGGGTTATATTTCATTGTACAGCTGCCAAGAGGATAAAAGCCTGTGTCAACCCCGTAATTTTTTGATGAAAGACTTATGAAATGCCTTATAACCTGATTTTCGCTGACATCAGGAAAGTTCAGAACTTTTTTCTTTAGAAGTTTGTCTGGAATTATCTTTAATATTTTATCCTCTTCATTGTCAATTCTAAAACAATAGTGTGACAATGTATTGTTACATTTTTCAAATATTATATTGGGATCTTTCATTTTATATTCTCCAGAGTCTTAATAAAATTTATGATCTGATCATTGGTATTAATTTCTGTAGCACATAATAAATAATAGCTGTTAAGTTTAAAATCAATTGAAGACAATGGGTAAAAAGACAGAATATTTTCATTTTCGAGTATTTTTTTTATCTTTTCATATTATATTTCCGTTTTTACCGAAAACTCATTAAAAAATATCTGATCATCAATTAAATTAAAATTATCCAATTTTTTGATATTATTCTGCAAATAATGTGCATTCTCCATGTTTTTCAGAGCACATGTTCTGATACCTTTTTTGCCTAATAATGAAAAATATACACTGGCTCTTAATGCACAAAGACTGTGATTAGAGCAAATATTGGAGGTTGCATTGTCCCTTCTGATATGCTGTTCTCTTGCAGACAATGTTAGAATATATACGATTTTTCCATCGGTATCAGTTGTTTGACCCACAATTCTTCCAGGCATTCTTCTTAAAAAATCTTTTTTACATGCAATAAAACCAAGATAGGGACCACCGAAACTAAGCGGAATCCCAAAGCTTTGAGCTTCACCGCAGGCAATATCTGCATCATACTCTCCTGGGGATTTCAATACTGCAAAACTCAAAGGTTCAGTGACATTATAAATAAAAAGGCTTTTGTCATTATGAATGATATCACCTATTTCATTAAGATCATATATTGTTCCGCAAAAATTAGGTGACTGAACAATAAAGGATGCATAATCATTCTGCCATTGTTTTTTAAAATCATTTATATTAAAAATGAAAGGGTCTGAATTATAAATCTTTATTTCAATGTTGATCGGAGCTAAGTATGTATATAGTACGTATAGATATTCGGGATGAATATATTTATCGACCAGGACTTTGTTTTTACCCGATGCCTTAATCGACATTAGTACAGATTCGGCAAGCGCTGTCGCACCGTCATATAATGAAGCATTAGAAACATCCAGACCGGTTAGTTCTGTGATATAAGTCTGATATTCAAAAATAGCTTGAAGAGTCCCTTGTGCGATCTCAGGCTGATAGGGTGTATAGGCAGTATAAAACTCCTGACGCGACACAATTTCATCAATTGCAGATGGTATGTAATGATTGTAAGCTCCTGCTCCTAAAAAAACGGAAATATATTCTCTGTTTTTTTCAGAAAGTCCTTTAAAATAGTTATGGACTTCAAGTTCTGTTTTTGAACTCTCAATATTTTTAAATTGAAAGTCTTTTTTCAGTATATATTTTTCAGGTATAGGTTTCTTAAGTTCTTCGATATTATTTAATCCTATAACTGAAAGCATTTCGTCAATTTCTTTCTGACAATGAGGATAATATGTCAAATTAAGCTCCTTTAAAGAATCTTACTAAGAGGGTCAAAAAAGCACTCATAGTAAAGATTTTAGTTTTTTAATTGAATTTTTTACTCTAAATATAATTTTACTATTTTTTTATAAGCAAATGACTTATAAATACCCAATATATATTTTACAAATGTAATGGTGTTTTTTTTATTCTTTTATAGAAAGGGATATCAATAATATTAATCTTTTCTATTTTATTCCTGATCTGGATTTTCAATTGATCGTT
>JAFGQB010000035.1 GCA_016935915.1 Spirochaetota bacterium | reverse complement strand
CCGGTAAATGTGTCCCAATCTCCTTCTAAAACATTTATAACTGTATCCGATGTAATATTTATATTTTCATTTTCAACATAATAATCACCGGTATCGGGCAGAGGATCTGAAGGATTGGCATTGCCGTTCATATCAATAAATATCCATCCTGTGTAATTGCCTGCGGAAACTCCTCCTTTTGAATAAGTTGCACTGCCAATCACGAATTGAGTACTGGAGTCTAAATATAAAGCATCTGATGTGTAAAATTCGCCATGTGCAACCAATTTTAAATAAGCTGTTTTTCCGTTTGCATCGGCTCTGGTTAATGTGCCAGATACTGTATATCCGGTAAATGTGTCCCAATCATCTTCTTCAGGCGGAACAGTAGGACATGACAGAAATAATAATATAATAAGACAAATTAATATTGTATAAAATAAAAATTTTCTGTTCATTGGATTCTCCTTGGTATATTATTTAAAATTCTATATATTTTTTATTATATGAATATGAGATTTGATTTGTCAAATTTTTAGTGTTATTTTTACGAAAATATATTAATTTTTTTTGTCGTTTTTGCCGTAGTTATCGACCTCTTTTTTAATGAAGCCTGTAAGTTCTTCGACCTTTATTCTTACCTGTTCCATACTGTCACGGTATCTTAATGTAACAGTGTTTTTTTCTTTTGTTTCGTAATCAATTGTTATACAGTATGGTGTTCCTATCTCATCCTGTCTTCTGTACCTTCTTCCGATTGCGCCTGACTCGTCATAAAAAGTATTGAAATCTTCCCTTAATTTTTTTTCAATATCAAGGGCGATCTCTTTAAGTCCGTCTTTTTTAACAAGAGGGAAAACACCGACTTTTATCGGAGCTATCTTCGGGTGAAAATGGAGCACAACTCTTGTGTCGCCGTCGCCCAGCGTCTGTTCCTCATAAGCGTCCAATAAAAACGCCAAAGCGCCTCTGTCAACGCCTGCCGCAGGCTCAATAACATAAGGAAGATATCTTTGATTGGTCTGATCATCAAGGAAACTTAAATCCTTACCGCTGTATTCCTGATGGGTTTTTAAGTCATAGTCTGTTCTGTTTGCAATGCCTTCAAGTTCATCCCAACCCCATGGGTACATATATTCGACATCCGAACAGCCTTTTGCATAATGGGCAAGTTCGCTTTTTTCATGTTCTCTTATCCTTAAGTTCTCTTTTTTGATGCCGTATAAAACATACCAGTTGAATCTCTGTTCGATCCAGTATTTGTACCATTTTTCATCTTCGCCCGGAGGAACGAAAAACTCCATCTCCATCTGTTCAAATTCTCTTGTCCTGAATGTGAAGTTACCCGGAGTTATCTCATTTCTGAAAGACTTGCCTATCTGTCCTATGCCGAAAGGAGGCTTCATTCTTGAAGAATTTAGTACATTTTTAAAATTTACGAATATACCCTGGGCTGTTTCCGGCCTCATATAAACAACGGCTGATGAATCTTCAACAGGTCCCATAAATGTTTTGAACATCAGGTTAAAATTCCTTGCTTCGGTCAGCTCACCGCCGCATTCGGGACATTTTTTAGGATCTTCGAGTTTATCCTGTCTCCATCTTTTTTTGCATTCTTTGCAGTCAACAAGAGGATCTGTAAAATTCTTCAGGTGTCCGCTTGCTTCCCAGACTTTTGGCGCCATTAAAATTGAGCAGTCAATGCCCACTATATCATCCCGCTTGTGGATCATGTAGTTCCACCATGCTTCTTTTACATTACGCTTCAGTTCAGCGCCGATCGGACCATAGTCCCAGCAGGAGTTGAGCCCTCCGTAAATTTCCGAAGACTGGAATATAAAGCCTCTTCTTTTTGCTAAAGATGTGATCTTATCCATTAAATTATTGTTGTTTTCTGCCATTGTTTTTTCCTGAGTTAATAGAAATTTTTAATAAAAAAGTTAAAATTTTATTAGTAAATTTAATAAAAATTATAGTATTAATAAATAAAATTAGGGCATATTATATAAAATATAAAGTTATGTCAAGAAAATGATAGAAACTGTAGATATTTCTATAAAAAAACATTAAGTAATTAAATTAATTTTTGAAATTATTAAAATTAATTACATATTTTTTAATTTTTTTTGTATATTTAAATTAGATAAATTAAAAACCAGAGTTGCCTATGAAATCATTGAGTTCAAAAATCAGTATTGCATATATCTTTTTAACAATAATAAATATTTCCTTTTTTATTTTTATTATATTTGAAAATAAGATGAATTATATAACTCAAATCACTAAATATCAGGTAAAAGAAAATGCGGAAATGTTTTATGATAATTTAAGCAGGATTTTTTATGATATAAACAAAGATATAAAAAAATATGAAAAAAATGAAAAAACTTTTTTTATAAGTTTAAAAATAAACCTTGAAGATATCACTAAAGATTTTATTGTATATAAAGAGGACGGGGAATTATTATTCAGGAGTTCGGAGAAGATCAATCTGGACAAAGGTCATTTAAATGAAGCTAAATTCGCAATTGCTAATAAAGACTTTTCTGGGAAATCATATCATTCCAAAATCAATGACAAAAATTATGAAGTCTTTTTTTATTATCCTATTGAGAATTTTGAATATTCAAATAAATTGGCTTATTTGAATGATTCAATAATTACATTCAGTCTGGAAATTACGGAAATACGCAAGATTTTACTCAATTTATATAAGATGGCTTTTTTTATTGTTTTGATCATTACATTGATTCATATACTGTTTATTTTTGTATTGCACTATTTACTGATTTCACCTTTAAAAATCATGGACTCAAAGAGTACTCTTATCAGTCTTGGAGATTATTCTGCAAGAATTAATATAAACAGGAAAGATGAGATAGGCAAACTGGCTAATTCATTTAATATTATGGCTTCTTCGGTACAGGACACAATCACTCAATTAAATAATAAGAATGAAGAAATGCTTTCAGATTTAAAAACAGCAGGCAGAGTGCAGAAGGCTATTTATCCCGGATATAAAAACACAAATGACTTCAATCTGTCAATTTATCACAGCCCTTTTACCTATGTCAGCGGCGACTATCATGACATTTTCAGATTAAAAAATAATTTATATGGTTTTTTGGTTGCGGATGTTTCCGGACATGGAGTGCAGGCGGCTCTAGTGACCATGAGATTAAAGGAAGTAAGCAGAAGACTGGCTCCCTCTTATGATACTGCAGATAATTTTTTAATGGCTTTAAACAATCAACTGTCGGATCTTTTAAGCAATTATGACAGTTATTTTACGGCTTTTTATATTGTTTATAATCCTATCAATCATTCGGTTAGTTATTCCAACGGATCTCATTGCAAGGCGTTTATCGTTAGCAGTGATACAGGCGGCATAAAAAGCATGGAAATGCTGGGACCAATGCTTGGTGTATCATCGGATTTAAACACTTATATAGAAGCTCATAATGAAAATGTTAAAAAAGGGGATAAGCTGATACTTCTAACGGACGGCATTATTGAAGCAAGAAATAGCAGAAATGAGAGACTTGACTATAAATTGCTGCTGGATTATGTCAAAAAACATCATCAGAAAAATGCCCTGGACATGCTTAAGGGAATAATAATTGATTTTAAGACATTTAAAGGATCTAATGAAAAGTTTGATGATGAAACAATGATGATAATTGAAATCAAATAGAATAAATTTATGGATAAAAAAAAGAATTTTATTATTGCCTTTTTTTCTAATTATCTGGTGGTTATATTGTCGTTGATTATTGTAATTTTCATTTTTTTAATTTTTTATATGAATAATATAATAATAAAAATTAATTTAATGGAATTAAAAAGTTATCTGACAAAGATCAATAAAGAAGATAAAAATTATGATTTTCTTGGATTATTATCTAAATATAAATTATATAAAGACTGGTATGAAAATAAAATAGATTCAGATATGATAAATTACCAGGAGATTAAAATAAACTATTTGATAAGTTCGGCATATGAGAGTGAAAGTTATGATATTGGTAAAAATAATTTATTATTCAGTTCAGCTTTATTTATGATTAATAATATCAGAAGGTTATATGGAGCCGAAAAGATCACAAGTATAATAAGTGAGAGAATTAATAATTATCTTGCTTATGCGTATTATTATGAAAGGAATAAGCTTTTTTCAGATGCGATCAAGTTATATAATGATGCCTTGAAATTTCCTGATGTCACTTTGGAGAAAATGCAGATAATAAACCTGCATCAGGGATTTTGTTATTCGATAATAGGCGATACCCAGAAAGCAAAAATCATGTATAATGATGTTATTAATAATAAGCATAATGAAAATGCTGTTTTAACTGCAAAAGTTTTATTGAAATTTTTAGAAGGTTTTGAAGCTGAAATAAAAAGAGTCAAGGAATCAAATCTAAATCCGTTAAACAAATCGGAAAAGCTTATTAGACTTATAGCATATAAAGATGCTCTGGAAATATTAGATACAATTGATGACGGCGATATTGAATCAACTAAAGTTAATTATTATAAAGCCAGATGTTTTGAAGAGATCGGTGAAGAAGAAAAGTCCATACAGGCTTATCAGGAAGTTATTTTAAATGATCATAAATCTGATATGGCAAAAGAAGCAAATAAAAGACTGCTGGTTATATCAAGCATAAATTTTGACAGGAGTGATTTAAAAGAACTTGCCAAAAAAAACAATTTGGTAATCAATGACAATAATTTTAATAATTTGTTAAAATTTGCCGAAAAAAATGCTGCAGATAATAAATTAATTGAAAAAAGTATAAACAAGATTGATTCAGAAAACAAACAGTTTTCATCAAGTGATCAAACAGAAGACAAAATTATTTCAACCTATATAAATGAGTCAATTGCTAAAGTAGATCAACTGATAAAGAAAGAGAGTTTAAAACCTGTAACAGAGAAAAAAGAAATTAAAAAAGAAGAATTGATAAAAAAGGTGATTATAAGCAAAGAAGACGTTAAAAAGAAAAAAAAGCCTTACACTGTACAATACGAGGAT
>JAFGQB010000226.1 GCA_016935915.1 Spirochaetota bacterium | reverse complement strand
GGCATTATGAATGTGATCGACGCTGTTTGTCCTCATACCGATATATAAAGTATTGGTGTCAACCAGAAAAGGTTTAAGATTTAATTTTTTTAACTCTTCAATTACTGGTCTTAAGTATATAGGTCTTATAAAAGAAGTGTTGCCCATTTCGCCGAAATGAATTTTAACTGCGATTAAATTTTTGTTTTTAAAAAATGAAGAAAGATTAAATTTGTTAAGTAAAACATTTATTTTGTTCAAGGGAGTCGAATGACAATCATGAGATAGTGATGAAAAATAAACGACAGAAGGCATAATTTTTAATCTCCTTATAAAATAATATTTATTATATAATTAATTTTTCCAAATTAATATAATTGACATTTTTTAAAATATTTTTAAAGTCATTTTCCCTGCATGTGAATATCAAAAACTGTATTTTATTTTCATATGATTCTATTTTCTCGAGTAAATATTGAAATCTTATCATGTCGGTATTAACAAAACTGTCATCCATAATCATAACTGATCTGTCATTTGCCGAAAGATATTGAGCAATTATAAATCTGAAGATAAATGAGAGCTGTTCTTTTGTACCAAGGGAGATATCCTCCAGATTTATTTCTGTTATTTTACCGTTTATTGTATTTGCATCGGCAGAGTTTAAAATTAAATCTTTTGTAATATTAATTGTTTCGTAATTTGAACCTGTAAGTTTTTTAAATTCTTCACTGATCTTTTCCTGCAGCGGTTCAATTATTTTATCATCAAGATCTTTTTTTTCAGTTTCAATTAAATCCTTTAATAACTTGTATGAATAAAAATTAGTCAGTTCGTTTTTTCTTTTTTCATTTAAATTTTCCAGTTCATTTTCAATATCCGCTTTATTTTTTAACAGTCCATTTGATAAATTTGATTTTACTTCAAGTTCTGATTTTAAGCTTTTTAAATTAATTAATGTTTCAATGTTGTTTTCTTGTTTTTTTCTTGCGGAGTTTATCAGGCTGGAAATATCGCTGTTGATTTTAATTTCATCGCAGTTTATTCTTTTTTCCTGAAGCTCGATTTCATCTTTTAATTTGAAATAATTCAGTCTGTATTCATCAAAGGTTGATTGCTTAATTATGTCGTCAAACTGTTCTTTGTTATTGCTTATTTTATTCTGTTTTTTTATTATTTCATTTTTTAGATTTTGAATTTTTATTTGCAAATCTTCTTTTTTATTGATAATTATATCGGCGCTGTCATAATTAATTATGTCTATTTCCTTTTGTAAAAAATTTATTGAATCTGATAATTTTTTGATATCGAACCCGGAGAGTTTCATTTTAATTATTTCTTTTTTAGATGAATGATTTATAAATTTTTCATGTTCTTTTTTGATTACTGCGATGTCTTCGGTTTGCGTTGTTTTATAAAGTTCGTTCAATTTTTTATTGCTTGTTTCAACTGTTTTTGAAAGTTCATTGATTTTATCTTTTGATACAGGCGCACAAATTTTAATGCAGGCAGTGTCTTTTATCTCAACAGATATCCTGTCATTAGAAAAGAACTCTTTTTTTTCTTCTGTACTAATGTTACTGTCGTTACTGTCTAATTTTATCTTATAATTTATTTTTTTATACGGCTCAATTTCAACTTTCAGCTTATTAAGGTTCAATTGATTGTTTATGATTTCGATTTTATTTTTTAAACTGATGATTTCATCAATGATTTTAGTGTCTTTTACTTTTAAATTATTTATTTTGGACTCTGTTTCGGCTTCCTGTTTTTTTAATTCATAATATTCGGCAATTTTTTTATTGATAAGTTCTTTCTGATGAACCAAATAAGCTTTCAATGTTTTAAGCAAATCCGGGATTTGTTTTTCCAGTGAGTTGTTTTCTTCCTTAATAATTATTAATTTCTCATAATCTTTTTTAAAAAAGTCATATTTTATTTTTTGTTTTTCATACTTTTCGATTTCATTTTTTAATATTTCATATTTTTCAAGCTGTTCTTTTAATTTTTTATTTTCAGTTTCTGTTTTTTCTATTTTGTCATGGATTTCATGTATTTGATCAGTTTTTTCAGAAACAGTATTGATTTGAGAATTTATGGAATTTAATAAGTTGGTTTTCTCATTACATAGTTCATTAAGTCTTGTTATGTCAATTCTGAATTTATTAGTTTTTGAACTGTAATAGTTTTCATAATTATCGCAGATCATTTTGTAGAAATCCTCAGTTTTTTTAGAAATTATGCTGCTTTTTATAATTGATTTTATCTCGGTCTGAAACTCTTTGTTTTCCAGCTCACTGTTTTTATCAAAAATCGATAATGATTTGCCCTGAGATATCCATAAAAGATCAAAAAGATTTATTGCTTTGTCATTGATCCCGAGTATTTTTAGAATATCCTCATTGACATTTTTTCCTTCGGAAATTTTCTTTTTTATTTGTTTTTTAATTAAATATAATTCCGCATTTCCTTTGGGAAAGGTTTTGTCTATCAGGTAAACATTATTGTCTTTAGCTGTAAATTTTAATTTTACATTTGACTTTACTTTAGTGTTCCAAGAAATTGTTTTTTTTACTTCCATTCTGTCGCTTTCCGATTTTTCAAAAAAAGCAAATCTGACAGCTTCGATTATTGTAGATTTGCCGATTTCATTTTTGCCGTACAGGACATTTATACCTTCGGCAAAATCGAGTTTCAATTGATTTATTTTACGCCAGTTATTAAGTTCGATCGTGTTAATTATCATTTTTTGTTTCCGAATTTTTATAATAATCATAGATTAAAAGCAGTGCTTTATCAATTATTTCTTCTTTATCAATGCCCTGTTCTGTTTCAACGGGAAGTTTTTCGCTTTTTTTTAATTCAATTAATTTTTCGATAACAGAGCCAATATAGCTCGAATCAAGTATGTTTTTTATTTCTTCCGGATCAGGTTTTATTTTCACTTTATTTTCAATAAAAAGTTTATAATAGTTTTTTTCCAGATCAGGCAATATTTTTTTAAAATCATGGAAATTCTTTAACATCAAATAGCCGTCAAATTTTATTTTTTTTATTGATTTTAGTTCTTTATTTTTTGCAATTTTATCGATGATGTTTTTATAATTACCGTCATTCAGGACAAAATTTTCCTCATCCCATTTAAATTGTGATATTCCTTTGATTTCCCTGACTATCGGCTTTTTGTTTTTTACAATTTCCACTTCCAGTGCATAACCCTGATTTTTAAATTGTATGGGTTCGGGTATTCCGGAAAAATATGAATGGTCATCATATTTAAAAAAGGAATGCCAGTGCCCCAGTGCAAGATAATCAAGCTTTCTTTTTTTTGCAAAACCAAGCTCTATTGGGAAGTCATTTGGATTATGGCTGCCTTCAATGGCAATACTGCCGTGTCCAACAGCTATCTTAATTAAATCAGTATCTTCAGGTTCTATCCAGTCAAGAGGATTATGACTGCCGTTTTTTGATTTTAGCGACGATGCGTAGATCTTTACGCCAAGGTCGGAAAATTCAAGTGTTCTTTGGGTATCTTCGATAAAAATCAGATTTTCAGGAAAATGTTTTTTATCGATTTTATTATATATACATCCAGGTGCTATAAAATCGTGATTGCCAGTGATCATTATGACTTTTATTTCAGGATAATTGCTGATTATTTCCAGAACTTTCTTTATTTGATATTCTTCTGCTAAAAGTCCATTCTCAAACTGATCACCGGCTGATATTATCAATGAGATATTGTTATTTTTAGCATGGAGAAAAATTGATTCGATTGTTTTAAATCTTGCATTTTCAAGTTCAATATTCTGCTCTTTTGTAAATGAGCTAAAATAATACCCTATATGCCAGTCTGATGTCTGAATGAATTTCATATATCCTCAATAAATATTTATTCCATTAATAGAATCAGAGAAAATAAGAATAACATTTTTTTAATAATACTTTATCTATAAAAATATTTCCAGTTAATTTTTTGTTTTTTATAATATGTCTCTTACATTATTTATGTTTTTTTTCTAAACGATTTTTTTTGGTGCTCTAAAGATGACCGGAAAAAGAAGTTTTTCTGTTTTTTTTGTATGCTTGTATTATTTGTATTTGGGGACAGAGCTTTGTTTATTGTCATTTCGAGTGAAGGGAAAAATCTTTTAACAAAAATATTTTTTTGGGGAGAGCTAAAAAAAAATTTGATTAGTCAGCTGTTTGCATGATTGGTTGTCAGATTTTATTGCTTACTTTTAATTACAATATCATCATTTTCAATAACAGGTATCGGATATTCTCCCGTAAAGCATGCAAAGCAGAATTTATCGGGATTTTTAACACACTGTTTCAGGTCTTCAATACTCAAGAAAGTTACAGAATCCGCACCGATTATTTTTGCAATTTCTTCCGGAGAATGATTTGCAGATAAGAGTTCTTTTCTGGTCGGAGTGTCTATTCCGAAAAAACAGCTGTGTGTAATGCCCGGACTTGACAGAAAAAGATGAACTTCCTTGGCGCCGGCTGATTTCAAAAGTTTTACGATCTTTGATGAGGTTGTGCCTCTTACAAGCGAGTCGTCTATAACAGCTAATTTTTTGCCTTTGATAATGGATTTAACCGGATTCAATTTTATCTTTACGCTCTCTTCCCTTATATTTTGTCCAGGTTTTATAAAAGTCCTGCCTGTATAGTGGTTTCTGATCAATCCGATTTCATAAGGGATGCCTGCTTCCCTTGCAAAACCCAGAGCAGCGGAAGTTCCTGAGTCTGGCACGGCAATTACAATGTCCGGATCACACATTCTTGCTTTTGCAAGCTTTACTCCCATTTTCTGTCTGACTTCATGTACTGATTCACCGAAGACATAGGAATCGGGTCTTGCAAAATATATAAGTTCAAAAATACATTGAGTTACCTTATTTGATATTGCAAACCTTTGCTTTTCTATTTCGCCGTTTTTACAGAATATGATCTCACCCGGCTCAACGTCTGCGATATATTCTGCGCCCATAATATCAAGAGCGTTTGTCTCTGATGCAAATATATAACCATTGTCTATTTTTCCATAGCAAAGCGGTCTGAATCCAAACTGATCCCTGAATGCAATCACTGAATCTTCATGCAGAACAAGCATAGAATAAGCGCCTTTTAACTGGTTCAATGCACTTATAATTGAGTCTTTGAAATTATTGCCGGGTATGCGGGCTAAAAGATGAACAAGAACTTCTGAATCGGAAGTGGTTTGAAAAATCGAACCTGACTGTATCAGTTGATCCTTTATTATCTCTACATTGGGTATGTTGCCGTTATGGGCAATGGCAAGTGTTCCCTTGTTGCAGTTAAAAATAAACGGCTGAGCATTGACTAAATTTGACTCACCGCAGGTTGAATATCTCACGTGTCCTATACCTGATGTTGTTGAAACATCAAGCGGCAGCGACTTAAAAAAGTTGCCTGAAACAAGCCCCTGCCTGATCAAAAGTTTGATCTTGTTATCAAGTGTATAAGCTATGCCACAGCTTTCCTGTCCTCTGTGCTGAAGCGAAAAAAGCCCGAGATATAGATTTTTAATAAACTCAGGTGAAGATTTTTTCAATGAAATACCAATTAATCCGCACTCTTCTTTTAATTCGTCAAACATAAATTTATCCGCTTTTTATTAAAGGATGTGATGATTTATAATATCAGAAATTTCTTAAAAAGTCCATTGATTAGCTTAATTTTACAAAAGGATGAAAAATTAATTAATAATTGTCAGATTATCAAAAGTCATTTTATTTCAAATCTTAGTTTTTTATTTATTAATTGTTTATGTTTATAAAATCCATAATCTTTGTATTCGTCATAAATCAAAGCATTATTGCTTTACCTTTTAACTATTTCATATATATTATATTTTGCGGTTGAAAACATTTCATAATCATTACCGGTTATAATATCCTTGATTTTAAGACTTGCCTCCGGAGGTTCATTTTCTTCATCCTCCGGTTTTATAAGAGGGTATTCATATGCAATATATCTTGAGTCAGATGATATTAAATAATCTTTTTTTCATTTTATCTTGTTGCTTATTCAATTATTTAATTTTTCATTAACAAAATTATAGATGTTTTCAGCTAATAAAACAGTTCTTTTAACATCTGATTTTTCTGGTTCTATATATTCATCATCTGGATAACGAAATATGACTGAGTAAGGATTTAATTCTTCTAAATTTTCTTCCAATACTTTAAATGAATCATCAATTTTAATAATTATTTCCAGTATTTTTATTAAATCATGGGATTTAACTATTTCATAATTTTTGAATGCTAAAAAAGATTTTAAGGATTTTTCAGCACATTGCTGGGTATGATATATAGCTGTATCATTTATATTTTCCTGAGATAATTTTTTAGCTGATTATAAATCATTTAATGCTTTTTTAAGCCATACTTCATGCAGCTTCATAAAGTTTTATGCCTTGATTTTTAATGTTATAACATAATGCAGAAACATGTTCAGCTCTTTTTTCAAACTCAACTTTTGTGTAAACAAGTATATCTTTGCTTATATTCAAATCGAATAATGCTTTATGTCCTTTAACAGGACGTTTATAAATAATTTCATTGGATTTATCCACAATTACTACTATGTCAAGATCACTGTCTTCTTCAGGGTTGCCCCATGCATATGAACCAAAGATATAGATTATGAGAGGATTATATACTTGAATTAATTTATTTTTTACTATTTCCAGTGTTTTTTTATCAATCATGAAAATAAGCCTTTGATTTTTTTTAACATAAAGCATGAATTAATGTCAATAATTTAATTTTTTGTTATATTAATTAAATAGAGATTAAATCACTGCTGGATCCCGCAGGCGGTTGATTTTGCGCTGATAAATGTACCAAAACTTCAGAATCGGATGTTGTTTGAAAAATAGAGCCGGACTGTATCATTGGGTACTTTACCGCCTCCGACATTTCCTTGCTGCCCTCCGCTTGAAGTATATCCTATATCTATAGATTGTTCTGTTATTATTTCAGAATCACTTGAGTTAAACCAACCAACTTTAGATAAAGTAACTACTAAATATTCCAAAGCCCAAAGTAAAAAGAAAGCTCTTGGAACAAAAGCAATACCGCCATCTTTATAAGTTGTTT
>JAFGQB010000225.1 GCA_016935915.1 Spirochaetota bacterium | reverse complement strand
CTTTATACTCACAGGGAAGGAATACTTCTTTTAGCGGAAGATGCTAAAAACAGGCAAGACTTTTCTACTGCCGACAAACATTATCTTACAGTAATGAGGGAAATCGAATCATTATATATAAGCAGACAGTTGAGGATAAGCAGTGATTTTTTAAACAACAGGATCAATCTGGTGAATTCCACTCCAATGCTTAACAGGGAAAAGCTAAAGCTCATTCAGGAAGCTGTTGATCTAATAATGCCAGTCATAAAAAACTACCCTAGATGCGATAACGTACTAGCAAAGAATATTATGGAATTATCCAGACAGCTGCCGATTAAGTTAAACAGGAGATGGTTTTATAAAAAATTCAAGGATTGCAGTGAAATGAAAAATCTTTTTTAGATATTTTAAACCCCAGAACCGTCCCTCAGCTCATTTTTATAATATTTTATTTGAAAAAATAAAAAAATTATATTAAAGTTATAAAAACTAAAATTAAAATAATCAGGTTATAAAATGAACTTTAATAATGTAATTGAAGCTAAAATAAAAGACTCAATCGAATGCATGAAGAAACTGATTGACAGCCAGACAGATATAATCAATAAAGCGGCGAATGTAATGATAGAGGCAGTTAAAAAATCAAAATGCATTTACTGGTTCGGTAACGGCGGTAGTGCAGCTGATGCCCAGCATCTATCATGCGAACTTGTTAACAGGTTTTATTTAAACAGGAAAGCACTCTCATCGATATCATTTTCCGAAAATATAGCAGTTCTTACTGCCATAGCCAATGATTTTTCCTTTAATGAAATATTTTCAAGACAGGTGGAAGCCTTTGTAAAAGAAGGGGATATAACAGTAGGTTTGTCAACAAGTGGAAATTCCGAAAATGTGATAAACGGAATAAAAAAAGCCAGGGAACTTAAATCCGTAACAATAGCCTTTACCGGGGAAACAGGCGGAGATTTAAAAGGATTGGCTGATATTACAATAAATATTCCGTCTAATGACACTCCTTTGGTTCAGCAATGTCATATTATGGCAGGACATATTTTATGTTATATTATAGAAAAAGAAATATTTAAAACCGGAGCGGATAAATGATTCTTGTGACTGGAGCTGCAGGCTTTATTGGAAGCGTAATGATCTGGAAATTGAATGAAAAGGGCATAAATAATATTCTGATAGCTGATAAATTTCACAAAGAATCAAAATGGAAGAATCTAAACAAACGAAGCTTTCAGGATATAATCGACAGGGACTGCCTTTTTGACTGGCTTGAAAAATACGGCAGGACAACAATAAATACAGTCATTCATCTGGGCGCATGTACAAACACAATGGAAACCGATGTTGACTACATTTTAAGAACAAATTATGAATACAGTAAAAGCCTTTTTGCGTTCTGCAGTAAGAACAAAATTCCATTGATTTATGCAAGCAGTGCAGCCACTTATGGTGCAGGAGAAAAAGGTTATACAGACAATATTGAACAGATAAATGATTTGCTGCCGTTAAATCCCTATGGATGGTCAAAACAGCTTTTTGACAAATGGGTCTTGAATCAAAAGGAAAAACCGCCCCAGGTTGCAGGATTGAAATTCTTCAATGTCTACGGTCCAAATGAATATCACAAAGGGACAATGGCATCTGTAATCTACCATGCATTTAAACAGGTAAAGTCAAAAGGAAAGATAAGTCTCTTCAAATCATATAAAAAAAATTATAATGACGGCGAACAGAAAAGGGACTTCATCTATGTTAAAGACGTTGTTGAATGTATTTTCAAAATTTATGAGGATAGATCAATAAGCGGTATTTTCAATCTTGGCAGAGGAAAAGCAAGGTCATTCAATGAACTTGCAGGTTGTGTTTTCAAAGCTCTGTCCCTTAAACAAAAGATCAAATATATACCCATGCCCGAACATTTAAAAAACCAATACCAGTATTTTACTGAGGCTAAAATGGACAAACTTCTCTCGATAATTAAATATGATGCTTTTTACGGTCTTGAACACGGAGTCAGTGATTATATTAGAAATTACCTTAATACTCACGATCCCTATATTTAAAAACAGGAATTTTTAATGGACTTGAACAATGTTAATAATGCATTAAAAAAGATCAAAGATTTAAAAATAGCCGTTGTCGGCGATCTGATACTGGACATCTACTCATGGGGAAATGTTGAAAGGATTTCACCTGAAGCACCGGTGCAGGTCTTCGAAATAGAAAGCGATGAAAAAAGACTGGGAGGGGCAGGCAATGTTATTAATAACCTTATCCAGTTAAACGCAAAAGTTTCTGCTGTCAGTATAATCGGGAAAAATGAGCACGGCAATGCCATTCTTGAAATGCTTGAAAAAAATAAAGTTGACTGCTCAGGGATATTTTTTGAAGGTGAAAACAGATACAGCGTAAAGAACAGAATAGTATCCACAGACTACAACCATCAGATAATCAGAATAGACAGGGAAACAAAACAGGCAATAAATAAGGACAGTGAAGAAAAAATAATAAATTACTTTTCAAAAAAAAGCTCGGACTTTGACATAATTATTATTTCAGACTATTTAAAAGGTTTGCTCACGGAAAGTCTGCTTTCAAATATCATCAGTATAGCAAACAAAAACAATGTTCCTGTTATCATAGATCCCAAGGGTAAAAATTTCTCAAAATATACAAATGCCACAATCATTACCCCGAATAAAAAAGAAGCGGAAACAGCAAGCGGGATCATAATAGAAAGTAAAAAAGATATGGAAACAGCAGGCAGAACACTCTTAAAGGAATTGAATTTAAAAGCATTGCTTATTACTCTGGGAAAGGACGGAATGGCTTTTCTTGACAACAAGGATTTTTATATAATCTCAGCAAAAGCAAGGGAAGTCTATGATGTTTCCGGAGCTGGCGACACAGTCATAAGCGTGTTTGCCGCAGGTATAGGAGCAGGGATCGACTGGCTCGATGCAGTCAACCTCTCAAATACAGCAGCAGGTATAGTCGTAGGCAAACTGGGGACAGAGCCTATTACAATGGCTGAACTCCTTGACGAAATAGATAAAAAACGGGATCAGAACAAAAAAATCATTGAACTTGATAAACTTTCAGAAATATCAAAAAAATTAAAAGACAAAGGCAAAAAGATAGTGTTTACAAACGGCTGTTTTGACCTTCTTCATGTCGGTCATACTGATTACCTTAACAAGGCAAAAATGCTTGGTGATGTATTAATTATAGGTTTAAACAGCGATAAGTCTGTGTCAAAATTAAAAGGTCCTAACAGACCGATTATCAGCCAGGAGCAGAGAGCGGCAATATTATCGGCACTATCCTTTGTAGATTATATAACGATTTTCGATGATGATACTCCATTAAAGTTGATAAATACTTTAAAACCCGACTTTCTTGTAAAAGGCAGGGATTATAAAAAGGAAGAGGTCGTAGGATGGGACATAGTGGAAACTTACGGAGGTAAAGTGGAATTGATAGAACTCATGGAAGGCATATCCACAACAATTATTTTGGATAAGATAAGTAAAAAAAACAACTGATAGGGGGTGTCCCATAAGTATTTTAGAAACCACTTAAGAAAACTGAGATTTAATAAAAAAACGAGATGTTAAACAAATTATTATATTAATTATTGAATAATATAATTTGATAATGCAATTTAACTATTTTTTAGTGATAATAGTTAAATTCTCAATTAATACTCCGTGTTCTTGAGTGGTAAAATTTTAACTTTTGGGAGAGCCCCTTTTAATTCATAATAAATTCAGGAGAATAATAATGAATCCGGATAAAATAAGAATACTTGACATGAAATTAGGCAAGATCATCTGTTTTTTTTTAACGGTGTACTACAAATTTACCCGGCTTATTGTTTTTTTTATTAAAAAAAAAGATATTGAAACCAAAAAAGTTGTTTTCATCAAACTCATCGAACAGGGCGCAACAGTGATAGCCTATTCGGCAATAAAAAACGCATGCAGCAGGCTTGGCGCTAAAAACGTATATTTCCTTGTTTTCGATAATAATAAGGAGATAATCAAACTTATAAATATTATCCCTGATGAAAATATAATTGTTATAAGACAAAAAAATATATTTACTTTTGCTGTTGATTCCTTAAAGGCAATCAGATTTATCAAAAAAAATAAAATTGACACTACAATAGACATGGAATTTTTTACAAGAGCTCCTGTCATTTTTTCGTTCTTGTCAGGTGCAAAAAAAAGAATCGGTCTGCACAGATACAATGCCGAAGGACCCTACAGAGGGGATATCCTGACCCATAAAGTCCAGTACAATCCCTATCTTCATGTAAGCTTAAGTTATGCCATATTGACCGAGTGCATGTTCATAAAGGAAAAAGATGCACCTCTTTTAAAAATAAATCCAGATAAAATCAAAATTGAAAATTTCAAATATGTACCTGCAAAACAGGAGAGGGACAGAGCTTTGAAAATCCTTGAAATTGATAAAAGCAACAAAAAGAAAATAATTTTATTGAATCCCAATGCTAGCGATCTACTACCCATCAGAAAATGGGAAACTAATAATTTCATTAATCTGG
>JAFGQB010000224.1 GCA_016935915.1 Spirochaetota bacterium | reverse complement strand
ATACAAAACTTCGAATAGCTAAAGCTAATGGTCTATTATCAGTTTCTAACTTATAAACATTTTCCATTTCCAACCTTACTTCCAATATATCTTCATTAACATGATCTAATGGGAAATATATTATATCATGATTATTATCAAAAGGTTCAAGTTTTCCATTATTTATTATACTAATCCCTGGATTTGTCTTTGAAGCAGGTGCAAGTTTGAAAATATTTATACCAAGAAATCTAGCATTTTTTTTCATAGGAAGGATTATTTTTCCTTCTTTATACATCCAAACATGGCTTATTTGTCCATTATTATCAAGTTGAAAAGTAGAAAATCCTTCAGCAAAGTTAACTGTTTCTGAATATATCATAAGATTTTCTTGTCTGAATTTACTAAAATAATCATTGTATAAATTAGGATTCCCTCCATTAATTCCCAATTCATAAGAACATCTCTTACAGATTTCATTAGGATTCCAGCTATAAAGAGCTCTTCTGAAATTTCTGTATGAAGATCCATTCCAAATTTCACGCCAAATGTTATTATTTATATCACCTAAAATTTCCTGCCAATTATAACAACATGGAACAACCTTGCCGTCTAAAGTAAAATATGAATTGTTCCAGGGCCATTGACATTTTCTACCCCCAATTTTAGCTCCGGAATCATTGTCTTTTATCAATACTATTTGATTATTTTTTTCTTGATTAATTCTCTTTTTCCTTATTTTCATTTCTTTTTTCGAATGATAATGATTAGGAAAATTTCTTATTATTTCCTCCAAAGGATATTCTAAAGATATGTTTATTTCAAGTTTTTCTGCTAATTCTAATGCTTTATAATAATTTTTTGCTAAAATTTCAGGTATATCCTTTACTGCTTGATGTCTTATTTTGTGATAAATATCCGTCCCAATTAATTCACGTATAAAAATATCCTTTACTCCGTATTGATGAGCTAATTTTACAAATTCTTCCAATTGAATTATATTTTTTTTCATAGCAACAATTAGAAAAACAGATAAAAATCTTTTTTCATTTCCTGCTTCTAATGCATTTCTATGAACACATTCCAATCCTTTAATAAAAGTTTCCCACTTAATTGAATCTCTATAAAATTCATAGGTTTCTTTATCTGCACCATCAATTGAGATATAAAGAAGAAATTTAGCTCTAACTATTTTTTTTACTAAATCATCATTATTCAATAATGATCCATTTGTTGTTATGCAAATTTCGATTTCTTTATCATAATATTGATTTATAAAATCATGAACAAGAGGATTAACAAGCGGCTCTCCAATTCCGCAAAATTCTACTTTTTTTAGGTCAGCAGACAATTCTGATATAATTTTATGGAAAAGTCCATTATCGAGATTTCTACCAAAATTTTCATAATGATGAAGACACATAATACATCTAGCATTACATTTTGAAGTAGCTTCTATAAGAATATGAGATGGATTTTTATCTACAATGCAATCGCTAAATTTTTTATCAATATTCATAATATTAAAACCTTTTATATTTTTATAATTTTAAGATCATGCAAAATTAATTAAATAAATTTACATAAAAGTATAATATATAGTAACAAATATTAACTTGATAAAATTATTATAATTTAATTATTAATAAAAGATAAATTTTAATCATGTACTCTTCATAAATAAATTTGTGATTCATATTATAAATTCAAAAATCTTATTTGTCAAATCAAGATTAAAAATCGTATTATGAAACATATAACTAAAATATTTAACAAATATTTTTTTAAAAAGCAAGAAGAGGTTGAAAAATTAAGTAATTTATGTTTAATTATATTATAATTCTCAAACTGATTAAAGATATTTATAAAAAATAAATTTGGAAAACAGATAAATATTATATGAAAATATTTTCTTGTTTCATAATTGGAATTAGTATTATATTATTTCTAATTTTTTATTTTAATTTTTTAAAAAGAATACTAGATTTATTTAAGAATTTTTTTTCTTTTATTATTTCAATCTTTAAGAGCAGATTTATCATCTATCAATTAACTAAGCGTGACTTTATAAATAAATATTTAGGTTCATTTTTAGGTTTAACATGGGCATTTATACAGCCTGTAGCTTATATAATCGTAATCTGGGCTGTTTTTACATTCGGATTAAAAACTACACTAATAAATAACAATATACCATATATGCTATGGTTAGTTGTCGGATTAATCCCATGGTTTTTCATATCAGAAAGCATAAACTCCTCAACCAGTTCAATCATTGAATACAGTTATTTAATAAAAAAAGTTGTTTTTAGAGCAAGTATTATTCCTATAATTAAAATTTTATCTGTTCTTATTATTCATTTAGTATTACTTTTCTTAATAATATTTTTTTGCATTTTTTATAAATTCTATCCTAAAATAATCTGGATACAAATTATATATTATCTTTTTTCTGCAATTATATTGATAACCGGACTCTCATGGTTAACATCTTCTTTAACGGTTTTTATTAGGGATATAGGTCAGATTGTTTTATTGGTTACACAAATAATGTTCTGGTTAACCCCAATATTTTGGGATTACAATCTAATTCCAAAGCATCTAAAAATAATCTTTTATTTAAATCCTTTTCACTATATAATTCAGGGATACAGGAATACATTTATTTTCAATATCTGGTTTTGGGAGGCGCCTGATTTTGCATTTAGCTTTTGGATTATTACAATCTTACTGTTTTTTGCAGGTGCAATTATTTTTAAAAAGTTAAGACCACATTTCGCCGATGTTCTTTAAATATAAAGAACATTTTAGATTATTGGAAATGGTATGAACAGATTTATAAAATTATTAAATGAAAGGGGTTTTCAATATATATTTAAAAAAATAATACAGAATATATCTAAAAAAATTATCATAAGTTTAATAAAAATATTGAAAAGAATTTCAGGAACTTACAAAAAAGGAATTAATATATTTGGATATTTTAAATATGTATTTGGAAATGCTGAAACAGCAAGACATTTTGTAATATTATCTGAAATAAGTGGAATAGATTATTCTTTGATTGATGTTTCTATACAAATGCACAATAAAATAGTGGGAAATGATGTTTATTGGAATAAAAAAAAATTATCTTTATTTCCTTATTATTATCGAAATATTTTATTCATTAATGGTAATGTTCTTCCTTCTTACTATTTTGATCATAAAGAATATTTTAAAAATAAATATAATATTGCAGTTTGGTGGTGGGAATTTGAAACGGGTATGGAATCTTACATTACAGCTTTTCAATATATAGATGAAGTAATTGTATATTCAGATTTTGTTAAAAATATAATAGAAAAATATTCCCGGAAAAAATGTAAAATATCCAAGCTCAAATATCCATTTAATGATAATTGGAAAATAATAAAAACACCTCTTGAGATAAGGCAGGAGTTTAATATAAATTCAAATGATTATGTATTTTTATTTAATTTTGATTATTACAGCAGTTTTAACAGAAAAAATCCTGAAGCAGTTTTAAAGGCATTTGCATCGGTTTTTTCTAATAAATTAGATGTGAAATTAATCTTAAAAACTATCAATGGAGAAAAATTCCCGGAAAAAGTCAAACATCTGCGGAAAATGATCAATGAATTGAAAATTGAAAAGCAACTTCTTATAATTAATCAAGTTTTTACCAAAAACGAATTAATTTCTCTTTTTAATAGTGCAGATTGTTATATTTCATTACATAGAGGAGAAGGATTAGGACTTGGAATACTTGAATCCATGGCATTAGGAAAACCTGTCATAGCCACAGCTTATGGAGGGAATCTTGAATTTATGAAAAAAGATTGTTCTTTTTTAGTGGATTATAAAATGATAAAAGCGAATGATGATTATCCGGTATATAAGGATGTTAAATATTGGGCAGAACCTAATTATAAACAAGCAGCTGAAATGATGAATAATTTATATAAAGATAAAAATTTAGGAAAAATAATTGGCACATCGGCTCAAAATTTTATTAGAAGTTACTATAAACATGAAAGTATTTTAGAGGAAATGAAATCATTTTTTAACAATACTATAAATTAAAAATTAAACAGATGTTAATTTATTTTTTAGTCAACTGTTTGATCATTTCCTGACCTGAGGAGTAAACTCTCTTTATTGAAGCGTTTACTTTTAAAACTGTCATTTCAAATAATATCGATACAATGCTTCCGCTCTCAAGATGACCCGAATATGCTTTATCTTCATGCCCGAATGTTATATGAAGATGCGGCTCTCCGTCAGCAATGATCCCTGATAGCGAAGAAACCTCATAAGTACCTTCGAGATTTATAAAATTCTGTCTTCTGCCAATTAATGAAGGAGGATTGCCAAGATCAGCTTGATGGAAATGACATTTTTTCAAACATCCCAGACCAGTTAAAACTACACCATTTTTAATTTTTTCATTATCAATCATTTTTTTTAAACACTCCAGAACATCTTCATCAGGATCAAGTCTTATGAATATTATCTGTGTATCGGTTTTGCCTTTCATTACTTCCATATATTTTCCTT
>JAFGQB010000223.1 GCA_016935915.1 Spirochaetota bacterium | reverse complement strand
TAAAGAGGATAATTCCATGAAAAAGAATGCATCAAAAAAAACTACGAAAATTAATGATTTTACTTTAAAAGATAAAAAGGAATTATTAAAAAAAGAATTTTTAAAATATAAAAAGGTATTGATCGCTTATTCGGGAGGAGTGGACAGCACTCTGCTGATAAAGACAGCAAGTGATGCTCTTGGTAAAAAAAATGTTATAGCCGCAACAGCAACTTCATTGACATATACGAAAAGCGAACTAAAAACAGCAAAAGAGCTTACCAAAAATATTGGCATTAAACATATAATATTCAAAACAGATGAATTTGATGATTCTAACTTTATAAATAATAGCGAAAAAAGATGTTATTACTGCAAAAAAGAGCTTTTTTCAAAAATGAAAGAATTGAAAAAAAAATATAAATGCGAAGTAATAATGGATGGCTCAAACCATGATGATATTTCTGATTTCAGACCAGGCAGTATTGCGGAAAAGGAAGCAAATATATGTACACCTTTAAAAAATGCTTACTTTACAAAAAATGAAATAAGAGAATTTTCAAAAGAACTTGGTTTAAAAACGTATGATTTTCCTTCTTTAGCCTGTCTTTCATCAAGGATAGCTTATAATGAAAAAATAACAGGTAAAAAGATCGAAATGATCGCAAAAGCTGAAGAGTTTTTAAAAAGCTTCGGATTTAAAAATTTAAGAGTCAGAACATCCAACCTCACTGCAAGGATCGAAGTTGATAAAGAGAATATGGGTTTGATCCTTATTAAAAAGGATCAGATTATTAAAAAATTGAAATCTTTAGGCTATGTTTATATAACACTTGATCTTGATGGATTCAGAAGCGGCAGTATGAATGAAGTATTGAAAAAAAGTAAAAAATCAGGTTATTAATGTAACATATGTTACGGAAAATCATTTCAAAATTCATTATATTCAAATCATAAATTATTTTAAAACCAAAGGAGAAAATTTTATATGGCAAACAGAAAAATAATAAAGATAGATGAAAAACTATGCAATGGCTGCGGACTATGCATACCAAATTGTCCTGAAGGCGCCATCAGGATCATTGACGGAAAGGCAAGACTGATAAGTGATCTTTTTTGTGATGGCTTGGGCGCCTGTCTGGGGCACTGTCCTGAAGGCGCAATAACAGTAGAAGAAAGAGAAGCCTTACCATATAATGAAAAGGAGGTTATGAAGAATATTATTAAACAGGGCAAAAACACCATAATAGAACATTTAAGGCATCTTGATGATCATAATGAGTTCGAATATTTAAAAGATGCCTTGGAAGTATTAAAAGAAAAAAATATCAAAGTTGATATTGATGAAATTACAGAAAAAAAACATGAGGTGCACCATCAGGGGTGTCCGGGTTCAAGAGTTATGGAACTCAATAAACCAATAAATAATGAGAATGACTTGTCTGGGACAAGAGCCTCCGAATTGAGACAGTGGCCTGTTCAGCTTCATCTTGTGCCTCCGGCAGCTCCATTTTTTCAGGGCAGGGATGTGGTTCTTGTTGCAGATTGTGTTGGTTATGCTGTTGGTGATTTCCATAAGGATTACATGAAGGATAAGGCAATAGCAATTGCATGTCCAAAGCTTGATAACGGCGGGGAGTTGTACATTGATAAAATCACTGCAATGATTGATCAGGGTAATATTAAATCTTTAACAGTAATGATGATGGAAGTGCCATGCTGTTCCGGGTTATTATACATGGCAAAAGAATCTATAAAAAAAGCAAAAAGGAAAATTGAAATTAATTCGATTGTTATAAGCATAAATGGTGGGATTATTGAAAAAAATTAATACATATGTTTATAATTGCTATATTATTGACATTATTTATAGTTTATGATTTTTTAAATCATAAAATTTTTTTATGGAATTAAGAAAAAAATCAGTCATATGGCTTTTTGATGTTAAAAATAGAAACATTAAAAGAATTTTATATAAAGTATTTTAACTTTATCACAGAAATGTATAATCAAAAATTTATTTTTTTAACTTATTTTTTTTTGTATTTTTTTATTGATTTTTACTATAATGGTAAAAAGAGGTTTATTAACAATGAATATAACAAAGGAATTATTTGGGAAAAGCAATGATTCTCTAGATGTTTATTTATTTACTTTTACCAATAATATAATAACAGTAAAACTAATTAATTACGGAGGCATAATAACTTCTATCCTGGTTCCTGATAAAAACGGTAAAATTGATGACATTGTACTGGGATTTAAAACTTTAAAAGAATATCAGAAAAGAAATTCTTACTTTGGTACAATAATAGGCAGATACGCAAACAGGATTGCTAAAGGGATTTTTAGTATCAACGGTATTGAGTATAAGCTTGCTCTTAATGATGGAAAAAATCATCTGCATGGCGGCAATATCGGGTTTGATAAAGTCGTATGGCGGGCAGAGGAGATAAAGAAAAATCATGAGGTTGGTGTCCGCCTTTCTTATATATCAAAGGATATGGAAGAGGGATATCCCGGCAATCTTGATGTTTCAGTTGATTATATTTTGAATAAAAACAATGAACTCTTAATTTTATATGAAGCGATATGTGATAAACTGACTATTGTGAACCTCACTCATCACAGTTATTTTAATCTTGCAGGAGAGGGGAAAACTGATATTTTAGATCATAAATTAATGATAAATGCAGACAGGTTTACTGAAGTTGACGGGGCTTCAATTCCTACAGGGGAAATAAGAGAGGTTAAAGATACTCCTTTGGATTTTACTACTGCAGAAAAGATCGGTTCAAGGATAAAAAAGTTAAAAGGCGGCTATGATCATAACTATGTACTTAACAAAGATAAAGATTTTTCACTTGCAGCTAAGGTTTTTGAGCCTGTTAGCGGCAGAATAATGGAGGTATTTACCACAGAACCAGGACTGCAGTTTTACTCAAGCAATTACCTCGATGGTTCTTTTAAAGGAAAGTCCGGTAAACTTTACGATAAATATTTTGGTTTTTGTTTAGAAGCACAGCATTTTCCTGATTCACCCAATCATCCTGAATTTCCCGCTACTTTACTGAAACCGCAGGAAATTTACAGACAGAAAACTGTTTATGTTTTTTCATATTAAATTAAATATTTAATTTTATGATAAAGATTTTTACATAATAATTATTAAAGAAAAACAGTAAAAAATAAATATAAGATAATTTATTTTTTACTGTATCAATAATAATCCCTGGTAAAATTTATTAATATCCTTCTATCTTAATTGCTTCTACCGGGCATTGTTCAGCTGCCTCTTTACATGAATTTTTGTCGGCATCAGATATTTCGTCTGTAATGGCAACTGCAATATCGCCTTCCATGCTGAATACATTGGAACATATATCCACACAAAGCCCACAGCCTGTACAGGTGTCCTTGTTTACATATGCTTTCATCAAAAAACCTCCTTTATTTAAAATTTATCAAATATGGCTCACTTTCCCATAGTCCATGAATGTTGCACAAACTTGTTGCATATAAAGTTCCGTTTTTTTCGGTTTTAAAATTAACAATAATTTCAGGACTTGTATAAATAGTGCTGGTGTCAGGTCCATTTATTGATTCTCCATGACTAGAAAAGTCCGTGTAACCTATTTGCACTGGAAATTTTTCATTATCAGGATGAAAATAAACATTAATTGATTTAATATAATGTTCTGTTTTATTTGGATGCGGGATTTCTTTGCCTACAGAAACTTTGATCAGCACAGATTCTCCTTTTTTTATTTCTTTCATCAGCTCTATTACCGGAGTGTGTTTTTCTGATTTCCAGTCAGCGCTTTGAAAAAGAGATGATAATTTGTTCATTTTATTCTCCTAAAAAATTAATTTTATATAATTAATTGATTTTTTAATAACATTATTCAACTACTGATTTCTTGATTTTGTTGACTGATTTCTTATATAAATTAAAACTTTTGCATGACAAAATAATTAGGTCGAATGTCGAATAAGGGATTAACCTAAGAAATTTTATGAGATGCCGCTTCATTCATTGAAATTACAAGTCATTGCGAGGAGTGTAACGACGAAGCAATCTATGATTGTTTTTATT
>JAFGQB010000034.1 GCA_016935915.1 Spirochaetota bacterium | reverse complement strand
AGGAGTAATATATGGGGCTTGAAAAAGCTGTAATCAAAAATTTAGATACAAATGAAGATATTGAGGTATTATTTAATCCTGATGAATACATAATTACAAAGCAAACACCTTGGAGAGAACATTTAATTCAGGGGCTTGATTCTCCTCCGGTTGAGTTTATATCGGGGGAAAGAAAAAATTTAATCATGGAATTATATTTTGATAATACTGAAGATAAAAAGGATGTAAGAAAGTCAACTGAAAAGATTGAAGAACTTATGATGGTAAATCCTGATGAACATAGACCTCCTCTTTTACTTTTTTCATGGGGAAGTCTTAAGTTCAAGTGTGTTCTTGAGGATATCGTTCAGAGATATACCATGTTTCTTCCTGACGGTACTCCGATCAGGGCAATCATAAAAATTATGTTTAAGGAGTATTCCGATGCTTCAAGGCAGTTTAAAGAAAAGCCCAGGCATTCATCTGATCATACAAAAAGTATAATATTAAAAGAAGGGGATAGTTTATCGAAAATTTCGGCAAAAGAATATAATGATCCTAAAAAATGGAGAGAGATCGCAAACGCAAACAATATCGATGATCCTTTAAAAGTTAAACCCGGTACAATTTTAAGACTTCCGCCGCTTTATTGAATCAAAGTCAAAAAGTGAACCTTGCACCAAGATAGAATGAGCTGTTGTTAAGATTATAGCATAGTTCGGGTATTATTTTATGATTAATGATAGCTGACATCATTTTCGATTTTATTCTTTTTAATTTAGCACCACCTACTGCTGTAAGCGGAATGCCAACAGCAAGCAATGTTATACCTGTGAGATTCAATACAAGAACTACAGGATTAAAATGCAGCTCGTATTTTGTAATATAATAACCGCTTGATTGTGTTTCAACATAATGGAGCGTAAACGGGAAAATATAAGGATCAATCTGATGCATAATACCCATAGTTAAACCGCTTGCAAAACTTACTCCGCCGATTGATGTCAGTACAATGCCTGCTATCATCATGTTTTTAAATTTGATTTGTTCTTTCATAAGATTTTCATTTACTGATTGTTCTGATTCTTCAGAAAAGCAGATGTTATTAGTAAAAAAAATCAGACATAAAATAAAAAAAGCAGCTTTTTTCATAATATCATCTCCCATAAATATTTTTATAATTTAAAATTTATCATTTATATAAAATTAGTCAATATAAAAAAAAATAAAAAAAAATAATAAAAATCTTTTTATTGATTTATTACATATTTTTATTTTATTATATAATATAAAAACATCACAATTAAAAAGGAGTTTACAATGGAATTAAATCAGGTGACAAAAACAAATATAGTTATTATGTCCAAATGGATGAAATTTGTCGGTATAGTAAATATTGTATTGGGTGCTATGGCTTGCGCGAGCTGTTTTGGAGCAATATATGGATGGATTCCAATTTTATTGGGAGTCTGGACAGTGAACAGTTCCAAGAATTTTAAACTTTATGCTGATGAAAATAATGAGCAGGCTTTTGACCAGGCGATATACAAGCTTAAAAATATTTATATTTTTAATGGAGTTTTAACAATAATATCTCTTGTTTTTATTGCCTTGTATATTATTTTAATAATAATTGCTGTTATTACCGGTGCATTTAACAGTGTTTTTCAGGAGGGTTTTAAAGGATTGTTCAATTGATTTTTTATAAATATATTTTTTAATATAAATAATTATTTTCATGCTGATTGAACTGACGAATAATTCAATTGTCAGTTCAATTTTTTTTATTGAATTAAATGACTATGAATATATATCAGGTTATTGAAAAATTAATCAGACTTATCAAAGATTACAATGATAATTCAAAAAATATAAAAAATATTGACCGCATGTTTGAATGTTTATATTGTATGGATATTACATATCCTTCTA
The DNA here is from genome assembly GCA_016935915.1 of Spirochaetota bacterium. Classification (GTDB taxonomy): domain Bacteria; phylum Spirochaetota; class GWE2-31-10; order GWE2-31-10; family JAFGQB01; genus JAFGQB01. Next base: position 136,184 of record JAFGQB010000034.1, on the reverse strand, counting down.
TTGGGAAAAAAATTAATAATATAGTACAGGGTATAGATGTTGTTTTAAAGATGATTTATTCTTCTGGAGGCAGTGAAGAAAGCTTTAATTTAATAAATGATGTTTTTTCATTTACGCTGACTGATAACAGGATAATCAATATTAAAAAGGAAATTGAAAATTCAAAATCAGTTGAAATAAATGATCTGCAATTGACTGATGAGAATTTAGATATCCTAATTAAATATATAATAGACTTTTTTAATCGTATCCTTCCTAAGAGTTGTTAAATTAATATTTAATAAATAATATGTAATATTTGATTTTTCTTATTTGATTCTAATTTAAAATATGTTAATGGTATAAGTATATATTATAAAATTTATGAGGAATTTATGAGATATAATAAATTATTATTTATGCTGGTTTTATTAATTATTAATACAGTTATTTTTCCTAAAAATCTGATAGTAACAAAAAAAGCTGCCAAAGTAGGTGATGAGATTATTTTACAGGAAGAAGTAGAAAACGTTATGAATAAATATAATCTTGATGAAAAGACTGCTTTGGATATTTTAATTGATAATACTTTATTGCTTGTAGGCGCTAAAATGTACATGCCTGAACCTATAGATGAAGCTGTTGATGAAATAATTAAAAGACAAAAAATTTATTATGCAAGTGTTAATGGTATTGATTTAAAAAATGTAGCGGATGAAGAATTTTTAGCATATTTACATCATAACAATTTATCCTTGACAAGCTATAAGACTTTGTTAAAGAAAAAATTATGGATTGAAAATCTTTTGGAAAAAAGGATTAATGATGAAAAAATAAAACAGTATAATCCTACTGATGAAGAAATCAATAATTACATAAAAAGTAATCCTGAAATTTTCGAAGAAAGAGAATCGGTATTATTATCAATGATATATTTTTCATTTTTTAAAGAAGACCAGTCTGAATTATCCATAGAAGAAAAAGAAAGGGCAAGAAGAAAGGCTGAAGTTTGTTACAATGAGCTTATTGAAGGTCAGAAATTTGTTGATATGGTTGAAAAATATTCTGATGATCTTATAACTAAAAACGCTCAAATAAAAGGAAGAGTAGGCTATATTAATTTAGATGATCCAAAGTATAATAATAGTTTTTCAACAGAAATTGTTGATTCCTTTAAGATCGCTGGAGTTGGTTTGGTTAATAAAATATTTGAAACAAAAAACGGTTATTATATATTTAAAATTGATGAAAAGCTGCAGCCTCAGAAAATATCAAAAGAAGCATCCTTCATTAAAGCAAGGGATATACTGAAGCGTGAAAATGAAGAAAAAATGTCGGAAACAGTAAAAAATGTTTTAATAAAAGAATTGAGAGAAAAAGTAATTATTATAATTTATTAATTAATTTTTAAAATTTTTATATAATTGTTATTTTTGTTATATATTTTTCTTATTAATTCTACAAAAAATACAAATAATTACATTTTTTGATAGTAAATATCCATAGAAATCAATAAAAAAACGGATGGATCTCATCTTTGGGGAGGGGAATAACTCTGGTCCATCCGTTTTAGATCTAGATATATAGACCTATAGTATTATTATACACTATATAAAAATAAAAGTCAAATATTTTATATATTTGATTACAAAAAATTTAAAATTTTTCATAAAAATTCTTTTATTTATTAAATATGAAAGAATTTGAGTTAAAACAAGTATTATTTGATTTTATCACTTTAAATCATTGATAAATGAGTTTAATTCATATTCCGAGGGCATTCGCCATGAGCCTCTGGGCGATAAATCAACGCTTCCTACTTTAGGACCTGCAGGAACACAATCTCTTTTCCATTGATTTTTAACGAATCTTGTAATAAATAATTTAAGCCATTTAATAATTGTTTCTCTTTTATATTTATTTTTAAATGCTGTTTCTGCCAGATATAATATTTTTTTTAAAGCAAATCCAAACCTGACAAAGTAGTACAGGAAAAAGTCGTGCAATTCATAAGGACCGATTTGTTCTTCAGTTTTTTGCACTATTTCTTCGTTTTTTGCAGGTATTAATTCAGGGGAAACAGGCTGATTGACTATTTCCAGTAAAATATTTTTTATTTCATCTTCAAATTGATTTTCTGCAAGCCATTTAATTAAAAATTTCACAAGTGTTTTGGGAACAGAGCAATTTACATTGTACATGCTAATATGATCGCCGTTATATGTTGACCAGCCCAGAGCTATTTCTGAAAGGTCAGCTGTACCTATTACAATTCCATTTTTTTGATTTGCAATGCTCATTAAAAAATAAGTTCTGGCTCTTGCCTGAACGTTTTCATATACTGTATCCTGATTTTCAGGATCATGATTGATTGTTGAGAACATCAGTTTTGTTATATCAATAATTGATTTTTCCATAAAGGTAATGTCAAATTTTTTGCATAGCTTAATTACATTGCCGTGTGTTTTTTTGCTTGTTCCAAATCCCGGCATGGTAACGGCAATTACATCCTTTAAAGGTTTATTGAGGATATTGAAAGTTTTAATTGTTATTAGTAATGCAAGGGTTGAATCAAGACCTCCTGATACACCGATAACCGCCTTGAAGTCCGGAAGACTTTCAAATCTTTTAGCCAAACCTGCTGACTGTATATTAAAAATTTCATTGCATCTTTCGTTTAGTTTTGATTCATCTGAAGGGACAAATGGATTATAAGGGATTTGTCTGATTATTTGATACTTTTTTTCTTTTGCTTCGAATTCTATTAATCTGAACTGCCTGTATGTGTTTTTTATATTCTTTTGAATTAATCTTTCTTTAACAAGTTTTTCAATGTCGATATCAGCATAAATAAGCTGGTTTTCCCTTAAAAATCTCTTTGATTCGGCTAAAAGTTCACCATTTTCAACAATTGTACTGTCTGCATCAAAAACAACATCTGTTGTTGATTCTCCCATGCCGCTTGATGTATAAATATAAGCGCTGAAACATCTGGAGGACTGGTTTTTAACCAGTTCCCTTCTGTATTCACTTTTAGCAACAAGCACATTGCTTGCTGAGAGATTACAGAGTATTACAGCACCTGCCATTGCCTGATAACTTGAAGGTGGAACAGGCATCCATAAATCTTCGCAAATTTCAACGCCTACTATTAATTCCTGTAAGTCCTTGTTTACAAAAAGTAAATCATTTCCAAAAGCTACGTTATTGTCATTGATTTTTATAGTATCCCTATATTCACTTTCTATGCCGCAAAACCAACGAGGTTCGTAAAATTCTCTGTATCCGGGTATAAATGATTTATTTATTATACCTAAAATTTTACCTTTATTTACTGCTGCAGCACAATTAAATAATTTATTGTTATTTATTACGGGAAGTCCGATTATAGACAAAATATTGCATTTTGAAGTTTTATCTGCAATTTCTAAAAGAGCTTCCATGCTTTTATAAATGATTTTTGAGTTTAAAAAAAGATCGTTACAGGTGTAGCAGGTAAGTGTCAGTTCAGGAAAAACAACAAGCATCGAATTCTTATAATATGCTTCTTTAATCAATTTTATTATCTGTTCTTTATTATAATCAATGTCACCTATTTTGCTAAAGGGAATTGCAGAGCTTACACGTACAAATCCGTAATTCAACATAATTTATCCTTAATATAATTATCGTAATGTGAATATCTATATTTTTAATTAATTTTTATTGATTTTAACTATATTGGATTTTAAATTAAAATTTTTCTTTAGTCAATATTTACTGTTATAATCTGTTTTGAATATTTAAAAAAACTGACAGATAAAATAATATTTTTTTAATCTTAAAACTAAACAGACTGTAGAATCAGACTTTATATCAAGCTCTGTCCCCTTTTTGATATTATTAATAAAGGTATAAAAATATAATGGAATCCTTTTTTTTCCGGATTGACATGTCGCAAAAAAAAGATATCATATAGACTTATGATAAATTAAATTAATTATAATATAAACTTTTATAATACATGAAAATCTTTTATTAAGTTTTTTTATTAAAAAAGTATTTATAAAATTTAAAAATTAATATATGCTTGTTCTCTTAAAGATGAAAAAATAATAAATTATAAATTAATCAGACTTTAACAGGTTATTTCATGTATTATAATATGGGTTAAATAATTTAAATTTTTAATGATTTTATTTATGGATAAAAGAAAGAAAAAATTGCTGTTTGTCACTAAAAATTTTCCTCCTGAAATAGGCGGCGGAATCAGAAGAATAGAAGCTGTTTATAATTTAATGAATAAAAACAGCAATCTAGAAATCGATGTTGTTACTGCTGTTAAAGTCGATAAAAGTGTCTATACTAATGTGAAATTCATAAAACAATTTTTTTTAAAAGATTCGGAGAGTGAAAATAAGATAAGGTTTAAAAAATCTAATGTTGTTATAAAATTAATTGATAAGTCTTTTGTCTGCTGGATGCCTTTTGTGTTGATGAATATAATTTTTAAAAAGTATGATTTTGTTTATGCCTCATGCCCTGTGTTTACAAATGTTATAATAGGATTTTTATATAAGTTTTTTAGATTTTTTAAGCCCAAACTTATAATTGAGTACAGGGATTTTTTTTCTTTTAATCCTATTTATCATGAAAATATCAATAAAAGAATCATAAGGTTTTTTGAAAAAATAATAATTAAAATTTCTGATTATATCATTGTTACAACCGGCTCAATGGGAGAAATTTTAAGCCGGATTACTTTAAAAAATAAGATATTTTTGATCAGAAATTATATAAGCTTTGAAGATTTAAATGATGTAAAAAAATTAAATAAAATTGACTTTGATTCAGACTTTTTTAATATAGGTCATATTGGAAAATTAAATACAGGACGAACTCCCGAAAAAATATTGAATCTTATAAAATATAAAGTTGAAGGCAAAAAGATTGCCCTGCATTTTATAGGCGTTAACAATGCTGAAAAAGAATGGATTTCGGCAAAAGCTTTGGAGTTGAAATTAAACTTAAACAATATCTTTTTTAAAGAACAGGTTGAAAGGACAGAATCATTAAAATATATGAAATCATTTGATGGATTACTTCTTATTATAAATTATGATGCTCATATTAAGAATGGTTTTGGCATTCCTGGAAAATTATATGACTATGCTGCAGTAAATAACAATATTTTTTCGGATATGGAAACATTTGAAAACTTATCTTATGAGTTTGATATGGAAATTAAATATAAATTCGATAATTTTATTAATTTCAAAATTAATGATTATAATGTTCTGGATGATATATTTAATCAGACAATTAATAAAATTATTGGTTAAAATTGGTATATAATAAATGATCGATAATAAAAAGAAAATAATGATTGTTCAGAAGATTTTTGCCCATTACAGAAAACCTGTTTTTGATGAATTAAGTAAATTTTATGATTTAATTGTTGTGCATTCAATAGATGATTCAGGAATAAAACAGGTTAAAACTGATTATTCTATAGAAGTAAAAAAGATAAAACTTGGAAAGGATTACACAAGAGTTTATTTAAAAATGTTATTTCAAATGTTAAGGTTTAAACCGGATATCATTATTCATGAATTTTCAATTGGTATTGCATCTTTATTAATTGTTTTGTTGATTTCAAAGATTTTAAAATTTAAAGTAATATTATGGAGCCATGGCTATAACCGTAAAAAAGGTTTTAATCCTGAAAGATCAATAGGTGATAGATTAAGACTTTTTTATATCGGCATGTCGAATGCTTTGCTTTTATACGGTGATAATGATAAAATAATATTCACAAAATATGTAGATAAAAACAGGATTTTTGTTGCAAAAAATACTTTTGATACGGGAAATCTGATTGGTATTTTAAATGAGTTTGAAAAAGAAGGCAGAGATAATTTAAAAAAGAAAAATGGCTTAAATTTTAAATATAATTTAATATTCATAGGCAGGCTTATTGAATCAAAAGAGCCTGATGTCTTGATTATTATATATGAAAATATTAAAGAAAAACTGGATAACAATATCGGTATTCATTTTATAGGGGACGGAGTTTTAAAAAAGAAGCTTGAAGATTATGTTATGAGCAAAAATTATAATAAAAATTTTTTTTTCCATGGGGCTTTATATGACGAAAAACGGATCGGAGAACTTTTATACTGCTGTGACCTTATGGTTTTACCCGGAGAGTGTGGTTTGTCCATAGTTCATTCTTTTTCATTTGCATGCCCTGTTGTAACTTATAAAAGTGAAGAAAACGGCCCGTATCACGGCCCTGAGATTGAATATCTTTTAGATAGAAAAACCGGATTTTTGGTACAAAAAGATAAAACTGCTCAGATGTCTGAAGTGATATTAAGTTATCTGAAAGATGATAAACTGCAAAGTGTTATGAGGAAAAATGTCAAAGACTATGTTTTAAATGAGCTTTCTCTTGATAAAATGGTTGAAGGCATTAGAAAATGCATAGATTTTTGTCTTAAAGATTGAATAAGGTTGTAAAAAATGGATTTGAAAAAAGAGCTTGATACATGTAAAGAAATTTCTGTTAAAGCAGGCAAAGAAATACTTAAATATTATGACAATATTATTGATGTTGAATATAAAAGTGACAAGAGTCCTTTGACTGCGGCTGATAAAAGGTCAAACGAAATTATTTTGAATGAACTGTTAGATAAATTCAATAAATATGCTATATTGACGGAAGAAAGTGAAGATGATAAATCAAGGCTGGATAATGAATGGTGCTGGATTATAGATCCTCTTGATGGCACAAAGGAATTTATAAAGAAAAATGGAGAATTCACTGTTAATATATCTTTATGCTATGAAAATAATATTGTTTTGGGAGTAATTTATTCGCCGGTTTCAGAAGAGTTGTTTTATGCGACAAAAAACAGTGGTTCTTTTTGCGAAAAAAACAACACGGTCAATAGGATTTTTGTATCGGATAGATTGGATAATTTGAGGCTTGTAAAAAGCAGATCTCACAGCGGAATAGAGATGGAGATGTTCATTGCTAAAAATAAGCAGAGAATATCAGAAGTAAAGGATTCAGGTAGTTCCATAAAAGGCTGTTTGATAGCTAAAGGTGATGCAGAGGTATATTACAGATTCAGACCGCTAAGTGAATGGGATATTGCCGCCATGCATTGTATTGTCGAAGAGGCAGGCGCTATAGTGCGTCAGCTTGATGACTCCAGGATTGTTTTCAACAAGCCTGAATGTTTGGTTAATAATGGATTTTATGTTTTGAATAACATTAAAAATAAATTGATTATTTAAGTAATTTTTTAAGGATTTTTTTAGTGAACCATTTAAGAAAATTAGAGAATAAAAGCATTTTTATTATTCGAGAAGCTTACAGCCAATTTAAAAATTTATGTGCACTATGGTCAATAGGCAAGGATAGTACTGTTATATTATGGCTTATACGAAAGGCTTTTTTTGGTCATGTTCCCATACCATTGGTGCATATAGACACATCTTTTAAAATACCTGAAATGATACAATACAGGGACAGACTGGCTTTAGAGTGGAATCTAAATATGATCTATGGAATAAACAAAGATGCATTAAAAAAGAAAGATACTTTTCCAGATAAAAATGTTTCCCGATTGCAATGCTGTAAAAATTTAAAAACAGAAGCTTTAAAAAATACTTTAAACGGGACATGGGCAAGATATAGATTTAATCATGATACAAAAAAATATGAAATCGATAAAAATAATGAACCTTATACTGGCGTCATTCTGGGGGTCAGAGCCGATGAAGAAGGAAGCCGTTCTAAAGAGAGGTATTTTTCACCCAGAGATAGATATAATGACTGGATTTTAGAAGATCAGCCGCCTGAATTCTGGAATCAGTATAAAACTGATTTTGCACCCGGGACTCATGTTAGAATTCATCCTTTATTAGACTGGACAGAACTTAATATTTGGGAATATATTGAGTTGGAAAAAATACCTACCGTATCATTATATTATAACATGGGAGATGGTAAAAGATACAGGTCGCTTGGCTGCTGGCCGTGTACAAGTCCTGTCGAATCTGATGCGAAAAATGTAAAGGAAATAATCGAAGAATTAAGAACAGGAAGGTTTTCCAATATTGCCGAAAGATCCGGAAGAGAGCAGGATAAAGAGGACATGGGGGGATTGGAACAATTGAGAAGAGACGGGTATATGTAGAATTTTTACTAAGTGAGGTTTATATGCTTGGGGTTGAAAACAAAGAAAATATGAATATAGTTATTGTCGGACATGTAGATCATGGCAAAAGCACAATAATAGGAAGACTGCTTTCTGATACAAATTCATTGCCAAAAGGAAAACTCGAACAGGTTAAAGAAACTTGCAGAAGGAATTCTAAACCTTTTGAATATGCTTTTTTACTTGATGCGTTAAAGGACGAACAGGCTCAAGGTATAACCATAGATTCTGCAAGGTGCTTTTTTAAAACTAAAAAAAGGAATTATATAATTATTGATGCCCCGGGTCACATAGAATTTTTAAAAAATATGATTACCGGAGCCTCCTCTGCTGATGCGGCTTTATTGGTTATAGATGCATCAGAAGGTATACAGGAAAATTCAAGAAGACATGGATACATGCTCTCATTGCTTGGCATTAAACAAATAGCTGTTTTAATTAATAAAATGGATATTATTGATTATGAAGAAAAAAAGTATAATAAAATAGTTAATGAATATAAAAGTTTTTTAAAGAAAATTGATATAAAAACAGAAATTTTTTTACCTATAAGCGGTTTTTATGGAGATAATGTTGTAAATAAATCAGATCGTACAAAATGGTATAAAAATTTTACAGTACTTGAGGTTCTTGATAATTTTAATGCAGGCAAAACAGCATTAGAAAATGCATTTAGAATGCCTGTACAGGATATTTATAAGTTTACAAATAATGGAGACAACAGGAGAATAATAGCAGGAACTGTTGAATCAGGTAAACTTAAAGTCGGTGATGAAATCGTTTTTTATCCATCCGGTAAGAAGAGTAAAGTTAAATCTTTAGAAGTATTTAATGCTGAACCGCCTGAAACCGTTTCTGCTGGAGAGTCTGTAGGTTTTACATTAAAAGATCAGATATATGTTAAAAGAGGCGAATTAGCCGTGATACATGAACAGGAGAAGCCAAAGGTTACTTCCAGGATCAAAGTCAACATGTTCTGGTTATCAAAAGATCCCATGATAATTGACAAAGAATATTTATTGAAAATCAACACGGCAAAAGTTTTTGCAAAAATTGAAAAGATTAATAAAATAATCGATGCTTCAACTCTTGAAGATTTTGAGAAAAATGAAATAGAAAGGCATGATGTGGCGGAATGTATTTTAAAGCTTGAAAGAGCAATAGCTTTTAATTTGGCTAATGAAATAATTTCAATAAGCAGATTTGTTATCATTGATAATTATGAAATTTCAGGAGGAGGCATAATTACAGAAGCTTTAGAGGATAAACAGAGTTGGGTCAGAGATAAAATATTATTGAGAAATTATAAATGGGAAATAAGTGAAATAACAAATGATGAAAGAGCGGAAAAATATAATCAAAAAGCCACATTAATTTTAATAACAGGTAAAAAAGATGTAGGTAAAAAAAATTTGGCAAAAGCATTAGAATACCAGCTTTTTAAAGACGGTAAAATTGTTTATTTTTTAGGTATCGGAAATGTTTTATACGGAATTGATGCAGATATCAAAGGAATGATGAACAATAAAGAAAATGTTGAACATTTAAGAAGATTAGCTGAAGTATCGAATATTCTTCTTGATGCAGGAATAATTTTAATTGTGACTGCTGTTGAATTAACACAAAATGATCTGGAATTAATAAAAGCAACTATTAATACTGACAGAATTGAAACAATTTGGATAGGAGATGAAATAACAAGCGATATTCATGTTGATTTACATCTGCCTGTGATAAAGTCTGAAGAGGATACTGTAAATAAAATAAAGAATCTTTTACAGGAAAAAGGTATAATATTTAAACCATTTTAATACAGTAAGTTGAAATTTTTAAAGGTATTTGATTTTATGAAAGAAAATAGAAATATTCATGTTTCAGAAGGATTTGTATCTTATTTGGATAGATGCAGACTGTTAAATCAGAATGGATTAGTATTGTGGATGACAGGTTTATCAGGATCGGGTAAGTCGACTATTGCTGTCAATGTAGAAAAGAGATTGTTTGATAAAAATAAAGCTGTTTACAGATTAGATGGAGATAATATAAGAACAGGTTTAAATAGTGATCTGGGTTTTACTGAAAATGATAGGAATGAAAATATAAGAAGAGTCATAGAGGCTGCAAAATTATTTAAAGACGCAGGAATAATTACTATTGTTTCGTTTATTTCACCATATAAAAAGATGAGAGAGCAAGCAAAATTAAAAATCGGTGCGGGTTGTTTTTTTGAAATATATATAAAAGCAAGTCTTGAAATATGTAAAAAAAGAGATCCGAAAGGCCTTTACAAAAAAGCAATAAACAAAAAGATATCTAATTTTACGGGTATTACCGATATTTATGAAGAACCGGAAGAGCCAGATTTAATAATAGATACGGATTTATTATCAGTTAATGAATCTGTTGAAAAAATAATGGAATTTATACTTGATAAAATTAAATTTTCATAATGTAAACTCATTTATATACACATTTAATGATAAAAAATAAAATTATGAAGAAAATAGATTTTTCTGTAATTATTGTTACATGGAACAGATTGAATGATTTGAAAAATGTTATTAATAGTGTAATAAAACAGGAAAAATCATCATATGAAATTATTATTGTTGATAATGGTTCGGTTGATGGAACAACTGAATGGATTAGAATAATTAATAATCAAAAAATAAAACATATCAGACTTTATAAAAATTATGGAACAGTAACAGCAAGAAATATTGGGATATCAAATTCAACGGGAGAGATGGTTTTTTTATTGGATGATGACGCATGGATAAGTGATAGTTTATTATTTTATAAAGTCAATAAAGTTTTTAAAAGGACCAATGCTGGTGCAGTTTCAATTAATATTTTAGAAAATAATATATATAGAGAAAAAATTAACTATTCATATTATTACGGTTTTTTTTCTGGTGGTGCTGTTTTTATAAAAAAAGCTGTATTTGACATTATCGGCTATTTTGATGATAATTTTTTCAGACAATCTGAAGAGTTTGACTTCTGTTTAAGAATGGCGGAAAAAAAATTATATGTTTATTTTTGTCCTGACCTTTTTATCAATCATAATCTAGATAGTAAAAAACAAAAAAGCGAAGAAATTTTATTTTATTCTTTCAGGAACAAATCTTTAACCATTAAAAAAAACATCAGGGGAATAGATAATATTTTTTTTAATTTAAGAAATAATTTTCTATATTTTATTATCTTTCTAAAATTAAAAAAAATAAATCTTTTTTTTAAAGCTTTAAATTCAAAGAGAAGAATTTTAAAGGAAAATAAAAATTATATAAAACCTGTTTCGAAAAAAACAATGAGAAACTGGTATTATTTAATGAAATATAAACCTGAAGATAAAAAAAACAATAAAAGTGAATTGTCATTGGTAGAATATATTTTTTTTAAATTAGATAAAAATCATGATCAATAAAAAAGTTTTACTGATAACAAATATTATACCGCCATATAGAATTGCTGTTTTTAATTATTTAAAAGAAAAAATTAAAAATTTTAATGTCTGGGCATTATCTTATAAAGAGATTAATCGCAACTGGAATATCGATAAGAATTCAATAAAATTTAATTGTGAAGTATTGAAAAGTTTAAGCATCTATATAAAAGTTAGAGAATTTACAATTCATTTCACAAGTATTGGTAAAAAATTAAAAAATCAAAATGCTGATATAATAATCATAACCGGTTATGACCAATTTGCTTTTTGGCAGGCACTTTTTTATGCAAGGAAATATAATAAAAAAATTATACTCTGGAATGGATCAACACTTCTTTACAGTAAGTTAAAAAAAGGGATGTTTTATCAGATAAAGAAATATTTTTTAAAAAAAATTGATGGATTTATAACATACGGAACTAAAGCCACTGAATATCTAAAATATTTTCATGTTCCTGAAGAAAAGATAATAACTGGCTGCAATACAGTTGACATATCCTGGTTTATTAAAAATTCTCAAAATTTAAAAAAAAATGAATTATATGAAGAATTAAAAATTAATAATATGATTAAATTATTATTTATTGGCAGATTGATTAAATTTAAAGGATTGAATTTATTGCTTAATGCGTTATCAGAATTAAAACAGAAAAATATTATATTATATATTATCGGAAGCGGCAATGATGAAGACTTTTTTAAGGACACAGCTCGATCAAATAATTTGGTTAATGTAAAATTTTGTGGATATCTTCAAAAAAGTGAAATAATCTATTATTATTCCATATGCGATTATTTAATTTTTCCGACATTAAATGAAAACTGGGGGCTTGTAATAAATGAAGCTCTTTCCTGCGGGCTGCCGGTTTTATCAAGTATTTATGCAGGTGGTTCCCATGATCTTATTAAAGAAGGTGTAAACGGTTTTATTTTTGATCCTCTTGACAAAAGGGACTTTGTTAATAAGTTAAAAAAGATAATCCTGCATAAATTTAATAGAAATGAGGTAAAGAATAGTATTAAAAAAATCACATCAGAATATTATTCAGAGAAAATATTAAATGCTATCAGATTAAAAAATTAATATGAAAGATGAAAAAATTTTACTTTTTATATTGCCATTGCCTCCTCCCGTTACAGGACAGTCGATAATATCAAAAGCAGTTTATGAACATTTTAATAATAAACATAATATTGTTTTATTTAATTATCAGCGTACATCTTTGTCCAAATCAACAATACTAAACTTTGGGCAGATAATTAAAACATTTAATTTTTTGAAAATAATTAAAAAATACAGGGACAGAGCTGATTTGGTATATTTGAATTTATCAGTTTCATTATTGGGTAATCTTAAAGATATCTTTATTTTATTTATGCTGGGGAAATTAAGGAAAAAAACAATAATTCATCTTCATAGCGGAGGATTTCTAAGATATATTAAGAGAAGTTTTTTTATTGTTAAGTTATTAAACAAACTTTTAATGAAAGATATATATAAAGGCATAGTTTTGGGAGAGTCATTAAAAGATAATTTATTAAATCTCATGGATGAAAATAAAATTTCAGTGATAAATAATTTTTATGAGCCTGATATTTTGATAAGTGAAGATCAATTGAAAAAAAAGTGGGACAGGATTGATTGGGACACAGACGGTAAGCTTAATCTAATATTTTTCTCAAATATGATTATTGGAAAAGGTTATCTTGATTTACTAAATGGTTTTTTAAACCTTGATGAAAGAACTAAGAATAAATGTGTCTTATATTTTACTGGAGAATTTGATAATATTGGAAATAAAAGAATTTTTCTTGGTAAAATTAAGAAAATAACAAATATTTATTATATTGAAAATGTTGATGGATTAGAGAAAAAAAAATTGTTAAATAAATCTCATGCATTTTTTTTGCCCAGCCGTATGCTTGAGGGTCAGCCGATTTCTATATTAGAAGCTTATGCTTCGGGTTGTGCTGTTTTTACAACCAATACTGGAGGCATTAAAGATATATTTAATGAAAATAAAAATGGAAATTTTATAAAAGGAAAATATGATAAATCAATTTCATTCCTGATCTCAAGTCTAATCAATTCTACAGAAAAATACAAAAAAATTGCAATTTTTAATAGAAATTATTCACTAAATTATTCTAAGGATAAATTTTTAAAAAAAATAAAAGATTTATTTGATGAGCTTATGATTAATGAATGAATTGTTTTAATTTACCTATAATCCTTAACAATGGATAGAATATTGAAACTTTTATATTATTTTTTTTAAAAGCCTTTAAGCAGTCAATATTACCTTTTATAATATTTTTGAAACTATTATTGCTTGTACCGCCGCATCTCATTTTAATGAGAGGCTTATCTATATAATGAGTGGTTATTTTGTGTTTATATAAAAATCTTAACATCAATTCAAAATCCGCTGAGACCTTAAAGTTTACATCATACAAACCGTATTTGTCATAAACAGCTTTTTTAACAAAAAAGGTTGGGTGAGCAGGCTGCCAACCGAGTTTAAAGTTATCTTTATTATAACTTCCGGATTTCCAGTATCTTATGATTATATCAATATTGTACTTATCAACATATATCAAGTCAGCATAAACAGAATCTTTATTATAAATGGTTACTGCTTCAACTATAGTTTTTATAACATTATCATTAATATAAATGTCATCTGCATTTAAAAAACCTATTAAATCACCAGTTGCATTTTTAATGCCTTTATTCATTGCATCATATATGCCATTGTCTTTTTCAATGATTATTTTTGATATTTTATCCCTGTAATTATTTATAATATTTACTGTACCGTCATTTGAATTGTTGTCAATAATAATGTATTCAATATTATTATATTTTTGATTGATGACTGATTGTATTGTAGACTTTATAGTCTCTCTGGAATTATAGGATACTGTAATTATTGTCACCTTCATAAATAATATATTTAAATGATTATATTATATAAGTCAATTTAAATTGTTATTCAATATCATAAATTCTATATTTAATACATTCTGCAATGTCTTCTGTTTCAATATCATTATGATTTTTTAAATCAGCTATTGTTCTTGATATCCTTATTATTTTATGACAGGCTCTAGCAGTGAGTAAATTTGATTCCATAATATTTTCAAGATAATCGTTTGTTTCTTTTTGTAAATTGCAATAGTATGAGAGCTTTTCACTAGGTATTTCTGAGTTTAATTTAAATTTTTCATTTTTAAATCTTTCAATTTGTATATTTCGTGCGTTTAATACCTCTTTTTTAATTTCTTCAGATGATTTATTATGTAAACCGTTGATCAGTTTTTTATAATTTACCCTTTCAACTTTTACCTGAAGGTCTATTCTGTCTAGCAAAGGATTTTTTAATTTTCTTTTATATCTTTTTATATCGATCAGAGAACAGGAGCATATGCCTCCTTTTGTGTTATAATAACCGCAAGGGCAGGGATTAGCAGCAGCTACAAGCAGAAAATCTGCAGGATATACAGCAAAACCATTCCTTAATGATATATGAACTTCTTTTTTTTCAATAATAGTCCGTAGTGACTGTAATGCATCAATTCTGAATTCCAGAAATTCATCAAGAAAAAGTATACCTTTATGAGCAAGACTTACCTCACCGGGTAAAATTTTTATACCTCCGCCGATCAGTGCGCGTGTTGACGAGCTGTTATGAGGAGTTCTGAAAGTTCTTGAAATAATCCATTCTTTATTTGTTGTTAATGAAAAAATTGAAAATATTTTATTTATCTCAAGTATCTCTTCCTCAGTAAGATCAGGCATGATACCTGGCAGTCTGCTTGCAGCCATAGTCTTTCCGGAACCCGGAGGGCCGATTAATAACATATGATGATGACCGCTTGCGGCTATTTTGAAAGCATTTATCATTTCCTCCTGTCCCATAATATCATTGTAATTTAGTGTTAATTTATTAAATAAAAAGTTCATATCTGAAGATTCTGTAACTAGTTCTGGATAATGAATTTTATCAATCAAATCATTAATTGTTCTTACCGGGATGATTTTATATTCCTTAAGAAATTTAAGTTCATTATAATTTTCCTGTGGAACAAAAATATGTTCAAAACCTTCATTTAATGCTTCAATTACCATAGGCAGAATACCTCTGATCCATTTGATCTCACCTCCTAAATTCAGTTCACCAAAGTATGCAGTTTTTTTAAATGTTTCGGTTATGGTACCATTTGCTTTCAATACTGCTATTGCCATAGCAAGATCAAAATGAGTTCCTGATTTGATTGTTTCGGCAGGAGCAAGATTTATAGTTATTCTGCTCATCGGGAAATCAAGTCCGCTGTTTGTGATGGCAGGTCTTAATCTTTCACGAGCCTCTTTAACTTCCTGTGATAAAAGTCCTGTAAATAAAATTTTTGGAAGTCCTTTTTTAATATCAACCTCTACTTCAATAACGTTGCTTAGCATACCCAGTCTGTTAAAAGTATAGGTTTTGCTGAACATATTTAATCTCCTAAAGTATTTTTTTAAAATGCTACACAAATGCACAAAGAAGAGAAAAAAACTTTGTGAACTTTAGTGAACTCATTTTAAAAAATTTTTTATTTGTTACGATATAAGAATATTAATACCCGGAAATGTTAAAATCTTTTACTAAATCAGGAAAAATAATTATTAAATCAATTAAAAAAAAATTTGAAAAAGTTTTAGGGAGGAAAAGAAAAAATAAGAGATTTTTATATTTTTATTTTCAAGCTCTGTCCCTTAAATAATATTTTATTATAAAAATGTTTATCATAATCGTTTAAAACCGCCATATAAACCATGTGTAAATAGCTGCAGATATTACGGCTGCAGCTGTAAATGGCACTCCGATTTTCATAAATTGAGGAAATGATACATTGATCCCTTCCTTTTTCAATATTCCGCAGGTAACTACATTTGCGCTTGCTCCGATAGGCGTTATATTGCCGCCGAGACTTGCGCCAATCAGCAGAGCGAAAAGATAAAGTGAAGGATTAATGTTGAGTTTTATCGACATCTGAAGTGCAACAGGAAGCATTGCTGCAAGAAATGGCACATTGTCGATAAATGCTGATAAAAGAACAGCAAGCAGTATAATCAGTATATATCCGAATAATATATTTTCTCCTATCACAAGTGAAAGGTTAACAGAAAGTGAATCTATCCATCCGTTTTCAGTGAGACTGTAAACCATGATAAAAATGGCAATCAGGAAAAAAGTCGTGTCCCAGTCAACTGATGCGATGTTTTTTCTTATTGATTTATTAAATGCAATCTTTTCCCAGATAAGCGCAATGTTACCGAATATGATACAAATAATGCCTGGTAAATTTGGATAGACTATATCTGAAAAGACTTTGCTGTTTTCTATACCTTCAAAGAATATATTTAAATTTTCCGATGTTATGAATGATGATAATGCCAGGACAATTATTAGTAAAATCAGTAAAATTGTAGGAAACCATGACAAAATTTTTTCTTCTGCAACTATTTTTGCTTTTTCTTTAAGGTTTTTAAAAATAAAATAAAGAACAACAGTTGAAGCGATTGCTCCTATTTGAATAGCAAAAAATATGCTCGGTCTTCCTTTATAAAAGAAAAAGTCAAAAAAGTTCATTTTTGTAAATCCTGCCAAAAGCATGCTTGGCGGATCCCCGATTAAAGTTGCCGCTCCCTGCAAGTTGCTGGAAACTGCAATAGCGATCATCATGTTCATGGGACTTATCTTTAATTTTTTAGCCAGAGCTAATGCAATTGGCGCTACAATCAGTACTGTGGCAACATTTTCAACAAATGCTGAAATAAAACCTGTTAAAAGACATATCATGATTATGGATGATGCGACATTTTTTGATTTATTGACAAAAATTTCAGCTATATAAGCAGGGAATTTACTTTTCATAAAAATATCCGCAACAAACAAAGTTCCTACAAAAATTCCCATAACATTCCAATTAATTGCAGTTAAAAGCCATAAAAATGAATGCGGAATATTTTTAATTATAAACATTTGAATAATAAAAATTATACCAGCACTTATAACTGATATCAAGGTTCGATTATTTGAAAAAATCACAAATAAAATATATGTTAACACAAATACAATTAAAGAGATAATTTTTAATTCCATATTAGTTCCTCTTTTAAAAAAAAAGACTTTTAACACGATCCGGCATTAGTCACAAGATCATGCTAAAAGTCTCGTTTACCTTATTAAGGCTGTAAAACCAGGTTTAATAATTAACCGGGACTGTTGGCTTTACAATTAAAACTACTCCCCTTTAACAAAAAAATATTTATTTCAATGAAAAATTGATTTTTAAAAATCTGCCGGTGAAGGAATCGAACCCACACAACAAGAACCAGAATCTTGCGTACTACCGTTATACAAACCGGCAATTTATTTTTGTATATTAAATAATATTTACATTTTTGTCAAATATTTATTTAATATTAAATTAAAATTAAAAGGATTTTAATATTAAACATTTGTCAATTTTTAATCAATATCTTGATAAATATCATATTTAATGTTAAAATAAATCTTTAAAATTAAATGATCAGGAAATTAAATGAAACTCATTAAGAATGAAAATAAAATCAGATCCACAACGGTTTTGGCTGTTAAACGGGACAATATTGTTGCAATGGCTGCTGATGGTCAGGTGACTTTAGGCAATACTGTTATGAAGAGTGAAGCAAAAAAGATCAGGAAAATATATGAAAATAAGGTTTTAATAGGATTTGCCGGAAGTACAGCGGATGCTTTCAGCTTATTTGATAAATTTGAAGAAAAGTTGAATGAATATAGAGGAAATATTTTAAGAGCCAGCGTTGAACTTGCAAAAGAATGGAGAACAGACAGAATATTAAGAAGACTTGAAGCAATGATACTGGCTGCTGATGTAAACAACATACTTATCATATCAGGAAGCGGTGATGTTATAGAACCTGAATATGGTATTGCAGCTATTGGAAGCGGAGGAAACTATGCGCTTGCCGCAGCAAGGGCTTTCATAGAATCTTCCAAGTATACGGCAAAAGAAATTGCTGCTAAATCATTAGAAATAGCAGCAGATATATGCATTTATACAAACAAATCAATCGTTGTAGAGGAACTTAAATGAAATTAATTGATAAATATGGTGATTTGACTCCTAAACAGATAGTTGCGGAACTTGATAAATATGTAATTGGACAGAAAGATGCAAAAAAAGCAGTTGCAATAGCTTTAAGAAACAGAACAAGAAGAAAGCAGATCCCGGAAGAATTGCGAGATGAAATAACTCCGAAAAATATAATAATGATCGGTCCGACCGGTGTAGGTAAGACAGAAATAGCAAGAAGGCTTGCACGATTATGCAGAGCGCCTTTTGTAAAAGTTGAAGCGTCAAAATATACTGAGATTGGCTATGTTGGAAGAGATGTAGAGAGCATGGTTAGAGATCTTGTAAATGTTGCCGTAAATCTTATAAAAAATGAATTAAGAGAGTCTGTTGAAGGAGAAGCTAAAAACAGAGCAATAGAAACCATTTTAGATTATCTTTTACCCACAAATAAATCATCAAAGATCAGAAATCCATTTACATCAAGTGCTTCGGTAAGCGATAATAATGCAGATAATTCTGCAACAAGGGAAAAATTTAGGGAAATGTTAATTGAGGGAAAACTTGATGACAGAGTCATTGAGATAATGGTTACAAGCAGTACTTCCCCAGTGGTCGAACTATTTTCAGGTTCAGGCATCGAAGGTATGGGTATAAATCTCTCTGACTTAAGCAATGTCTTTGGAGGCGGCAGACAAAAAAGAAGGAAGGTTACAATTAAGGAAGCAAGAAAGATTATTTTAGATCAAGAGATTGAAAAACTTCTTGATATGGATAAGGTTTCTGAGATTGCGATAGAAAGAGCAGAACATAACGGAATAATTTTTATTGATGAAATTGATAAGATCGCCATTAAGTCCAAATCTTCAGGAAGTGCTGAAGTTTCTAGAGAAGGTGTCCAGAGGGATCTTTTACCTGTAGTCGAAGGATGTCAGATCAATACAAAGTACGGCTCTGTAAGATCAGATCATATTTTATTCATTGCATCAGGTGCTTTTCATATGAGCAAACCATCTGATCTGATTCCTGAACTTCAAGGGAGATTTCCAATTAGAGTTGAATTGAACAGTCTGACAAAAGATGATTTTGTTGAAATATTGACTAAACCGAAAAATGCATTAATAAAGCAGTATAAGGAACTTTTAAAAACTGAGGATATTGAGTTGAATTTTTCTGATGATGCAATAGATAAAATTGCAGAATACGCTTATCAAGTAAATTCCGAAATGGAAAATATAGGTGCTAGACGGCTCCATACCATTTTGGAAAAAATGTTAGAAGATATAAGTTTTAATGCACCTGATATGTCAGATAAAGTCGTAAATATTGACGGAGCTTTTGTAGAGAATGCATTGAAAAATATTGTTCAAAATTCTGACCTTTCAAAATATATATTATAAATTACTAAGTAATTTTAGTAATTTTCTTAAATTTTATGAGCTTTTGTCCCTTAAAACTGTTTTTTGTTAAATGAGAGATATTTAGCATTATTTTGTTAATTTTGTTATTATGAAATAAGCGTAAACTTTCATTTGCTGTATAACATAAATAATAAATTATTATAACAAATAATTGACTTATTTTGTTTATTTTGTTATATTTATTGTTCTAAAAAATACTATTAAAATTTGTTTGTGAGGTGAAATTGATGTATTCGGTAATTGATATCAGTGGAAAACAATACACGGTTAAAGAAGGTGATATTCTTGCTGTAGATCTAATGGATAAGAAGATTAAAGATAAGATAGAGTTTGATAAAATTGTTTTAGTTAAATTAGATGAAAAAGACACAAAGATCGGTAATCCATATGTAAAAGGTGCAAAAGTCCAGGCATCTGTAGTAGATAATGTAAAGGATAACAAAGTAATTACTTTTAAATATAAAAAAAGGAAAAATTCAAAAAGAATAAGGGGACACAGGCAGCCTTACACTATAATTAAAATAAATAAGATAAATTTAGGTGATTAATTTAGAACTTAAAATAGATAAAAAATTAATTATCAGAGAATTAAAAATAAACGGACACAGCGGTTTTGATGTGAAAAATAAAGATATTGTTTGTTCGGCAGTATCTATACTGGTATATTCAGTAATATTGACATTAAAGAAATATAATGATATCAGGTTTGATTTGATTGACAACAATGAAGAATTAAATCTTAAGATCAATGGTTTAAACGAAGACATTGAAGCTGAACTAAGAGGAATGTCATTGATGTTCGTGAACGGCATCAAATTGCTTGAGAAAAATTATACAGACAATTTAAAATTGACTTTGATATAATATTATAATTAGGAGATTAATATGGCTCATCATAAGGGCGGCGGTAGTTCTAAAAACGGAAGAGACAGTAATCCCAAAATGCTGGGGATTAAAAGATTTGCAGGATCAAAAGTGCTTGCAGGCAACATACTGGTAAGACAGCGAGGGAATAAATATTATCCTGGCAGAAATGTCGGACAGGGCAGGGATTTTACTCTTTTTTCTTTAGTTGATGGTATTGTTAAATTTGAATCTTCATTTAAAAAAAGAAAAGAAATAAGTGTTTACCCATCTTAATTTTTTTTAAAAATGCAGCATTTTATAGATGAAGCTGTTATTACTATTCAATCAGGAAACGGTGGCCCAGGCTGCGTAAGTTTTCGTCGCGAAAAATTTATTCCTTTCGGCGGACCGAATGGCGGGGACGGAGGGGACGGCGGTTCTGTAATTTTTACAGTTAAACAAAATCTTCGTACATTATATAATCTAAAATTAAAAAGAAATTTCAAAGCTCAAAGCGGTACTCCTGGAATGGGGTCACAAAAGAACGGAAAAAAGGGTGAAGATGTTGTTATTGAAGTTCCGCCCGGCACAATGCTTTATGATTTTGAAACAAATGATTTAATCAAAGATTTGAAAGAAATTGATGCATTTTTTTTAATTTTGGAAGGCGGTAAGGGAGGTAAAGGGAACACTCATTTTAAATCTTCGACAAATCAGGCGCCCAGATATGCTCAGCCCGGTCTTTCAGGGCATAAAATGATTCTTAGAGTAGAATTAAAATTAATTGCAGATGTGGGTTTATTGGGATTTCCCAATGCAGGTAAATCAACTTTGCTCAGCGTTGTTACAAGAGCAAGACCTAAAATCGCCAATTATCCATTTACTACTTTGACTCCAAATCTTGGAGTATTTGTCATAGATGATTTAAGTTATGTTATGGCAGATATCCCCGGTATAATAGAAGGCGCTTCGAACGGCGCAGGTTTAGGAATTAAATTCCTAAAACATATTGAAAGAACTAAAATTATATTGTATGTTATAAATCTGGAAGAAGATAATTACTTAGAACAATTCGGCAAATTGAATTATGAATTAAAACAGTATTCTAAGATACTGGCAAAAAAAGATTATTTAATATCAGCCAGTAAATTTGATATTGCAAATTCAATAGAAAGAGTTAAGAATCTGGAAAATAGATTAAAAAAGAAAATAATACCTTTTTCATCGATTACGAAAAAAGGTCTAAATGATTTAATGTATGCTCTTAAGACTAAAATAAGTCAGGTAGAAAATGAAGGTATTAAAGAATAAAAAAGTTGCCATTTATGGCGGTACTTTTAATCCGATTCATTTTGGTCATTTGATAACAGGTTTGGACATAATTGAAAAATTAAACTATGATTTGGTTATCTATATTCCTGCAAATATTCCGTCCCATAAATTTTTTGTTGAAACCACGAGCAAGGAAGATCGTTTTAATATGGTAAAATTATCTGTTAAGAATATTGATAATTTTATTAGTTCGGATATAGAAATAAAAAGAGGAGGCATTTCCTATACTATAGATACAATTAATGAATTAAATGAAAAATTTAATTACAGCGGCAGATTCGGGATAATTTTCGGAGATGACTTGATAACAGGATTAAAAAAATGGAAAGATATTGATGAAATAAATAAAATTGCAGATTTAATATGTTTAAAGAGAAATTATAAAATAGAGATAAAATCAGATTATAATATTCGATATTTTGAAAATAGAATTATTGAAATCAGTTCTACTGAAATAAGAGAGAGAATTAAAAAAAAATTATCTGTTGATTTTTTATTACCTGATGCAGTAAGAAAATATATTTATAAAAGAGGTTTATACAAGAATTAGTATGGCTCAGCTTTATTCAAAATCAAAAAGTAATTTAATAGGTTTTATTTTAATAGGAATCATTATATTTATAATTATTTTTACTATTTTTTTAGGTATTTTTTTCAAAAGTGAAGAAAAAATAAAAGTTCTTTTTAAGAATGGAGATGTTTTATCTGTCCTGGTTGCCGGTATTGACAATGAAAAGAATATAAACGGAGCATTTGTATTTTTTTATCAAACATCTACAAATAAATGTTTATCTATTAATATATTGCCTAAAACATTGATCAAATTTAAAGATAATCATTTTACATTGGAAGAATCTTTAAATAAGAAAGTATCATACGATCAGATTACGAAAGGAGTTGCCGAGTTAATAGGACAGGATATCAAATATTATTTATTTTTTGATAAGAACAATCTAATTAAATTTATCGATATGATGGAAGGTGTTCAAATTTATACAAAAAAAATAAAATATCCTGATTTAAATGTAAATATACCTGAAGGCTTTATTGTTTTAGATGGAGATAAAACAATAGAGTATCTATCTTTTTTAATTTCTAATGATCAGGAAGCTGAATATGATCAGCTTAAAAGGATACAAAATTATATAAGAGGTTTTTTAAAAATTAATAAAAGTTTTTTTGAACAGTTGAACAAGCAAATTATTGTAAATTATTTTTATAAAGCAATGATAACAAATTTTGATCCCACCGAGCTTTTAATAATTTATGAGGAATTGCAAACAAAGCTTAAGAAAAATATTAGTGATTATTCATATAATTTAAAAACAATAATAATATATTGCGATAAAAAATATATAGAAAATAATAGATTTGTCTATTTGCCGAAGAAGTCGGGAGAGTGGATTAAAAGCGAAACTAACGATGTTTTGGAATTTTTAGAAAGTCAGAAAGAGGAAAAAGTTTCAAATGATAAAATTGTAATAGAGATTTTAAATGGTACGGATATAGTGGGGTTAGCGTCAAGATCAAAAAATTATTTATTAAGTTTTGGTGTAGAAGTTTTAAATGTGGGTAATGCAAATACTGATGACTATGAAAACACTGTGGTTATTATACATGGATCGGAAAGTAAAGGTAAAAAAATCGCCGAGTTGATAAAATGTGAAAGAATTGTAATTGATGAAGAAACTGATAATAAAATTGATGCAACAATAATATTGGGAAGGGATTTTGACGGTAAGATTGTAAGATAAGATAACTTTAAATTTTGTACAAAATTTTAAAAAAAATGGTCAAATATTATAATATTTGTTAATATTATAAAAATAACTTGACATAATTTATCTTTTTTTATAGATTGGCTAACTAAAATAGGATTTTTTATGCTTGATAATATCACAAAAGCATTCACAGATATATTTAAAAACATCAGCGGTAATTCTAAAATTTCTGAAAATAATATCAGAAAAGTCTTGTCAGATATAAGAATGTCCCTTTTAGAAGCGGATGTTAATGTTAATGTTGTCAGAAATTTTATTAATGATGTTACTGAGTCTGCATTAGGTGAAAAAGTTTTACGGTCTGTAAATCCAGGTGAACAATTCATTAAGATTTTCCATGATAAACTGGTTGAGGTTTTAGGAGATAAATATCAGGAGCTTAAATTAAAACCCAGGGAAACCTTATCAATTATTATGCTCGCTGGATTACAGGGATCTGGAAAAACTACAACTGCAGGAAAACTAGCACATTTTTTAAAAAATGAACATGGCAGAAAAGTAATTCTGGCGGCTTGTGATGTTTACAGACCGGCAGCCATTGAACAGCTTGAAAAGGTAGCGCAATCGGCGCAGGTTGATATTTTTACAGGGGACAAAAAAAATCCTGTTAAAATTGCAAAAGAGGCAATAAAATATGCTAAACAAAACAGTTTGGATACTTTGATCATAGATACTGCGGGAAGACTTCACATTGATAAAGAAATGATGAATGAAGCGCAAAAAATCGCAAATGAAGTCAAACCAGATGAACTTTTGTTTATTTCTGATTCCATGACAGGACAAAACGCAGTTGAAGTTGCAAAAGAATTTGATAAGATTCTGGAAATAACCGGAGTTATATTGACCAAATTTGATTCTGATGCAAGAGGCGGGGCTAGTTTTTCTATAAAAAGTGTTATAGGAAAACCGATTAAATTTATCGGTATTTCTGAAAAAATAGACGGCATTGAAATTTTTCATCCTGACAGAATTGCCACAAGGATTTTGGGGATGGGCGATATAGTTTCGCTTGTAGAAAAAGCAGAAAAAGTTTATGAAGAAGAGGAAGCATTAAAACTTGAACAGAAAATCAGGAAACAGGAGTTTACACTACAGGATTTTCTGGAGCAGTTAGATCAGATGAGTAAAATGGGACCTTTAGAGGGCTTGCTTGAAATGATCCCTGGCATGAAAGATCAAATGCAGAATGTTAATATTGATGAAAAAAGGATAAAAAGACAGAAAGCAATAATACAATCTATGACATTTAAAGAGAGACTGGATTACAGACTTATACTTGGCTCTCGGAAAAGAAGGATAGCCAGAGGTTCAGGTGTGTCAATATTGGAAGTTGAAAAATTATTAAAAAATTTTATGAAGTCTAGACAAATGATGAAAAATATGATTAAAAATAATGGTAAAATACCAGGATTTGATTTGGGTAATATGTTTACCCGTTAAAATATAATGTTTTTTATTTTTATGAAAGGAGGACTATTTTGGTTAAAATTCGCCTGAAAAGGATTGGCACAAAAAAGAAGCCGTTTTATAGAATAGTAGTTACTGATTCCAGGAATCCTCGTGATGGAAGATTTATTGAAGAAGTAGGAACATATCAACCTATTTCTGAGGAAGATAAGCAGGTTAAATTTAATGAAGATAAAATAAAAAAATGGTTTTTAAATGGTGCAAAACCATCTTTAATTGTTAGAAGATTATTAAATAAAAATGGTTTTAAATTTGATCGCAAGATCTTAACTAGTAAATAATTATATTTATATAATTACAAATTGAAATTCTTAATTGAAAAGGAGATGTAAAATGGACGAAAAAGAACTTGTTGAATTTATTGCAAAATCACTGGTTGATAATCCTGATAAAGTGAATGTCAATTTAGTTGAGAGTGAAAAGTCAACGATTATTGAATTATCAGTTGATGAACCAGATATTGGTAAGATTATCGGGAAACATGGCAGAATTGCTAAAGCAATTAGAACAATATTGAGTGCTGTATCAAATAAGACTCATAAAAGAATTTTATTGGATATTATTGATTAATTTTAATCAGAATTAAATTTGTAGTTTGATTATTATATTTTAATTATTAAATTAAAGGGAAAGACTTTTTTAGTTTTTCCCAAAAATTTAATTTATTAAATTTGTTTAAAAAATTATATTTCATTCCAGTTTCTAAGTTAATAGTTTTCAAATTTTTAATTGTGAAATAATTTTTTATTTTATATTCAAATGAAATATTTAAAGATTGGTTTTATTAAAAAATCTCATGGTTTTAAGGGTTTTCTTAAAATACTGCCGTTAACTGAAAATATCAACAGATATAAAAGACTTGATAAAATATATTTAAAAATAAAAAATCATTATCAGGAAGAAGAAATTGAAAAAACAATAATTGCAAATAATACTGTTTTAATTAAATTTAAAAATTATAACAATAATAATGAGGTGGAAAAATTAAAATCTCTTTATATTTATATATTAAGAGAAGAAGGGATTGCACTTGATGATGGAGAGTATTATACTCAAGATTTGATAGATTGTGTTTTTTATTTTGAAAATAAAATAGTTGGGAAAGTAATCAATATGGTAAATTTCGGGACATGTGATTTGTTTATTGTAAAGAATGATTTTGAGGAAATATATTATCCTTTTTTAAGTAGATATATTGATTTTATTGATGTAGAAAATAAAAAAATTATTATAAATCAATTTGAAGGTTTTTTTACTTGATAAATTTTTATTTATTGACATTATTCCCAGAATTATTAAAATCTTTCAGTGCAACAAGCATTATAAAAAAGGGGATTGATAAAAAATTATTTTCAATAATAATCAAGGATATTAGAGAAAATGCTATAAATAAATACGGACAGGTTGATGATGAACCTTATGGAGGCGGTTCTGGAATGGTTTTAAGACCAGAACCAATTTATGATACATTTAAATCTTTGAAATTAGAGAAAAAAAAACTTAAAACTATTTATTTTTCTCCAAAGGGTAGAAAAATAGATAATAATTACATAATTAATTTGACAAATTTTAAAAATATTGTTTTAATATGCGGTCATTATGAAGGAATCGATCAAAGGATTATTGATCTATTGGTAGATGAAGAAGTCAGCTTAGGTGATTTTATTTTGACTGGCGGTGAAATACCGGCAATGGCTTTGATAGATGCTGTCATTAGACATATAAAAGGTGTAATAAAACCAGGTTCTTTAAAAGAAGAATCTTTTACTAATAATTTACTTGAATACAAGCAGTATACAAGACCTGAAGTATTTAGAAATATGAAGGTTCCGGAAGTTTTATTGTCCGGAAATCATAAAAAAATTTCAGAATATAGATTAAAAGATTCAGTAAAGGAAACTTTATTAAAAAGACCTGATTTGCTTGAAAAAGAAATATTTGATAATAAAATAATAAAATTAATTAATGAGATAAGAGAGGATTTATAAAATGAACATTATACAGCAAATTGAAAAAGATCATATTGAAAAAATGGTTTCTAAATCAAAAGAAGAAGAGTTAACTCCTGAAATTAAAAATGAAAAAATTAATCAATTGATTAATAGAGAAAGAGATTTTAAAGTTGGAGATTTGATTAAAATATATTATAAAATTGTTGAAAATAAGCGGGAAAGAATTCAGGTTTTTGAAGGCAATATTATTTCCTTTAAAGGAAAAGGTTTGACTCGTTCCTTAAAAGTTCGAAAACTTTCATATGGTGTTGGTGTTGAAAGGACTTTTCCTTTATTATCGCCAAATATTGCAAAAATAGAATTGGTTAGAAGAGGAAAGGTTAGAAGAGCTAAATTATATTATTTAAGAGATAGAAGCGGCAGGAGTGCAATAATTAAAGAAAAAATTAATTTTAAAAAAACAAAAATTAAAAATTAATTTTTTAATTTTCATTCAGCAAGTTTAAGTAAAAAGTAGATTTTTTATTAAAATATATATATAATGTTTATATGTTAATTAATATTCCTCTAAAGCATTTAAATTATTTTCATAACATCACAAAAATTTTTAATTTGAAAATAATAAAAATTAATAATAAAAGTTCACATGTATTAATAAACGGGAAAAAATTTGAACTTCCTGTTATTTTAAACCCCAAATTGAATTATTCTGCTAAAATCGTTAATAATAAAATAGAAATAATTGAGTTGGCAAAAAGAATAACAGAAAAAGATAACCAGTTATCAAAAAGTAATTTTAATGATTTATTTGATAATTTTTTTTATGAATCTCATAATAAGAACTTTAATGAGATAACAAACATTTTTTATGCTTTTTTTAATTATCTTGATAAAATGCTCAATAAGAACTATAATAAAAAAAGAAAATATATAATTTTTAAAAAAGATGAAAATAAAATTAATATTTTTTTGAATATTAATTTTTTTAATAGAGATTCTAAATTTTTTATAAATTTTACTAATTTTGATGTTAATATTTCTATTTTAGTCGATAATCTAAATAAAATTTATAAAGAACAGTTTATATCTGATTTAAAATTAATATTAATGAATAAAATTAATAATTTGGTTATTAATTTTTTTGATAAAAAAAATAATTTTTATGAAAATATTAAATGTCAGATGGATTTAAAAAAAGTTGATTTGAAAATTTAGAGGATTAATTAATTTGATAAATAAAAAAAAGGCAGCTAGTATAAAATATTTAAAAGAAAAATTAGACGTGCCTGTAATATCTGCTTATGGTGTAGATGAATTTGCTGAAAAGATTATAAATGAAGCTGTAAAAAACGGCATAGAAATAGTTAAAAATGAAGAATTTTTTAAACATGAGAAATTATTTGATATAGATGCTGAAATACCAGAAGAGGTATATAAAATTGTTGCTGATATTATAGCATGCATAATAAAAACTAATAAAAGAGGTTTATAATGGCTAAAAAAATATCAATTAATGAAATTAAAATTGGTATGGTTTTTACGGAACCTTTATTAACTGAAGATAATAACATTGTAATACAAGCTGGTGTTCCCATTAAAGAAGCTGATTATAACAGATTGGTTAGATGGGGCATTAAAAATTTAATAACTAATGGTGAAATTATAACTGATGAAAAAAATATAAGCAAAGAAGAACTTTCTTATAATTTTTTAAAAAGCAATGAAGAAGTTAATAAAAATATGGTAGAACCTGAATATAAGTATTTATATAATTTTTGTATTACGCTTTATAATGAGTTCATTACCCAACTACAGGAAACTGAAGTATATGATAAAGCCAAATTAAAGTTTATTGTTAATAAGATCATTCAGCTTGTAACTAAATATAAAAATGAAATAATAAGCTATATGGCATTATCAAATAAAGAGTATGATTATATAACAACTCATTCAATAAACACAACATTAATTTCTATAATCGGCGGCAAGGAATATGGTTTA
This sequence comes from Spirochaetota bacterium, assembly GCA_016935915.1. GTDB lineage: Bacteria > Spirochaetota > GWE2-31-10 > GWE2-31-10 > JAFGQB01 > JAFGQB01. Next base: position 106,619 of record JAFGQB010000034.1, on the reverse strand, counting down.
TCTGATAATGAAATAGAACTGTTAGGCATTTCTGCTTTATTGCATGATATTGGAATGGCCAAAATTCCCAGCGAAATATTAAATAAATCTAACAAACTGACTGATGAAGAGTTTAAAATAATTAAAACTCATCCTGTAACTGCTTTTAAAAATATGAATAAAACAAATATTTTTAATTCAGCAGTTTTGGATGCAATACTTCAGCATCATGAACAATATAATGGAAATGGATATCCCAGAAAGCTTGTTGGAGAAAAAATAAGTTTATTTGCAAGATTTTTAGCGGTAAGTGATGCTTTTGAGGCACAAATAGCATACAGATCATATCGAAAGACTAAAACTGGTTATCTTGCAATGAAATCAGTATTAGCAGAAGCAAGCAATAAGTTTGATCCAAAAGTTCTGAGGGCTTATTTAAATGCATTTTCAATTTATCCACCGGGTACTATAGTTCAATTAAATGATAATTCAATTGGAACAGTAACATCGATTAATCATGATGCTCCCTTAAGACCAAAAATTAAAATTTTAATAGATAAATTTGGTGAGAGAATATTTGAAAATGTTGTCAAAGATTTAAAGGAAGATGAAGAATGCTTCATTTTAAAAGTTTTAGATAAAGATGAATATCAAAAGGATGTAAAAAAGTAATTATAAAAATCATTCACTTTATTTGTTAGTAATTTTTATAAATCAAATATATTTTAAATAATGATTTTATAATGAAAATTGTATAAATTTTAATCATGTGAAAGTTAGTTTTTTTAAACAATATTTAGGAATAAAAAACAAAGGGTGAGTCCATAACTTTTAAGAATATTTTAGCTAAACTGGTAATTTCATGACTAAAAAAGAATTCGGTAGATTAGGAGAAAAAATAGCGTTGAATTTTTTAAAAAAGAATGGAATTAAAATAATTAATGAAAATTATTTTACTAAATATGGAGAAATTGATTTAATTGGTTTAGAGAATGAGACGATAATATTTGTAGAAGTCAAATTACGGAATAACTTTAATTACGGTTTCCCGATTGAAGCTGTTGATGCGAAAAAAATTAAGCGGATAAAAAAGACAGCTGAAACATTTTTACAAAATTTTAATGATTTTAAAAAATGTAGATTTGACATTCTGCTGATTTTTTTATATAACTTAAATAGTTATAAAATAGAATGGCTAAAAGATCAATTATTAGATTAAAAATAATTAAATCGAGGGTAATCATTTATGGTTAAAAAAGCAAGACCTAGAAATCCAATCAGAATAAAAGAATTAAAGATTAAAATTATGACAGAAGTTTATCTTCAATTAGCTATATCCAGAATTGCTCTATTGATTACCAAGGAGATATTGGGTATATGAGATATAAACACTCAAGAAATTACAGGAACAATAATAGACATAAAGATAATCGAAATAATTATAATAGAATTAAGGAAAAAAACAAGGATAATAATCCGCCTCCAGCAGTTAACGATAAAATAAAATTTGTGTCTACTAATGTTGTAAGAAGTAATGAAATTGATAATAAACAGCAGAACAAAAAGAAAAAAAGCAACGGACAGTTTTTTAATTTATTTAATAATCAGAAAAGGAATAGCTCTGTAAGAAATTCCAGATATATACAAGATAATAGAAACAGAAGACAAAATAGAGAAGAAAGAGAAAACATTAAAAATAAAAGTGAGCTTCAAAGATTATTTAGGGAAAATAAAAATAATTTTAATAAAACTTTAATTGAACAGAAAAATATTAAACTGCCTTCTTTTAGAAAGAAGATTAGTATTTATAAAGTAAATGAACTTAAAGAAAAATCGTGTGCTTATTGTAAAAAAAAGATTATTGAAATGTCAACTGCAATAATGAATGAAGATGATAAATATTTTCATTTCGATTGTATAATAAAAGAGTTAGAAGAAAAAAATAAAGATATATTAAAACCTGCTCAACGTATTGTTTATCTTGGTAATAATACATTTGGAATTATTGAAGAATTCAAGGAGAATGGTAAAATAAAATTCAAAATCAATGAAAAAATAAATTATAAAAATAAACAAGCTATATGAGATTTTTTTACATTGAGACATATGGCTGTCAAATGAATAAGGCAGATTCAAATGCCATCATAAATGAACTTTTAGAAAATGATTATATTCAAGTCGATGATTATAATAATGCAGATATAATTATTATTAACACATGCTCTGTTAGAATTACAGCAGAAAACCGTATATGGGGAAGACTGGGATTTTATAAAAATCAGAAAAAAAAGAAAAATATTGTAATTGTTATTGTCGGATGCATGGCTCAACGGTTAGGAAATGATTTTTTTAAATTTAATGATACGGTTGATATTGTGATCGGTACTTATCAAAAGGATAACATAGCAAATATTTTAAGAAATTATGGACATGATAAAAAGATCGCTTATATAGAAGAAAAACAGATAAAATTTTCTAATTCATTCCCCGATAGAGATAATTCAAAAAAAGCATTTGTAACAATCAGTCATGGATGTAATAATTTTTGTTCATACTGTATTGTTCCTTATGTCAGAGGTAGAGAAATATCAAGATCTTCAAATGAAATAATAAACGATATAAATAATTTAGCAGCTAAAGGTGTGATACAGGTAACTTTATTGGGACAAAACGTAAACTCTTATGGAAGCGAAAATAATGATATTTCATTTAATGAATTGTTAAAAAGGATTTCAAGAGAAACTGATATCAAATGGATAAAATTTTTATCCAGTCATCCAAAAGATTTTAATGATGATTTGATTGAAGTTGTTGCAGAAGAGGGAAAAGTAGCAAACTGGATTCATCTTGCACTTCAGTCAGGATCCAACAATGTTTTAAAAAAAATGAACAGAAAATATACTATAGAATCTTTTATGGAAAAAGTGGAGAAATTAAAAAGATATATACCTAAAATTAATTTAACTACAGATATCATTGTTGGTTTTCCGGGAGAAACAGAAAATGATTACTTGGACACTTATAATTCTTTAAAACAGATAAGGTTTGATGATGCCTATATGTATAAATATAATATTAGAGAAAATACTTTTGCTCAAAATAATTATATTGATGATATTCCTGAGGAGGAAAAAACAGATAGACTTACCCAAATTATTGATTTGCAGAGAAGCATAACAAGAGAAAACAAAATAAATAGAATAAATGATCAATTTGAAGTTATTTCAGAATGCTTCAGTAAAAAGTCAGAAAATGAAATATTAGGTTTAACAAAAGAAGATCTGATGATAATATATAATGGTGATAACAGTTGTTTTTTAAGTATTAATAAGATAAAAGCAGTCAGATTAGAAGGAAATACATTATATGGAGAAAAGATATAAAAAAATAATTAGATGCAGCTTAAATATAAAATTTTATTTTTTTTTATTTTTTTATCTATTGTTAATTAAATTTAATATTTTTTCAGATCAAACTAATGATTTGTTAAAAAATGCATTAATTTATGAGAATAACGGCAATTATGATAAGGCTTTGGAATATTATCAAAAATATATAAAAGTAAATAATGATGAAAAAGTATTTTTAAAAATTATAAGGCTTACACAGGATTATGATGAAATTGTTCAAAAATACAATGATTTTTTGATAGAGTTTCCTGTTTCCAGATTCAGATTCATTGCCAGATATGAATTGGCAAAAATTTATCTATTAAATAATAATTATAAGGAAGCTTTAAAAGAATTTGAAAAATTAAAAGAATTTTCAAGAGGTAATCAATACTATTATAGATCTTCATATAATATTGCAAATATTCATAATAAATTGAAAAATTATCATGAAGCAATTATTGAAATTGATAATTTATTGTCTGATGATGAAAATATATATAATAAAGCAGAATGTTTTTATTTAAGCGCTATTATAAACATAAAAAACGGAAACTATAAAGAAGCTGAAAAGAATCTTTTGTTCTGTATAGATAATTACTCCTCATCAGATATAGTAGCTTCTTGTTTATTTGAATTGATAACGATCTATATGAAAATGAATGATATTGACAATGTTAATTATTATTCAGATAAATTGAACAAAGGTTTTCCTGATTCATTTGAAAATTATATAATAAAAAAAAAGTTAAAAAATAATAATACAAATGATAATGAATTGATCTATTATAATGAAAATGAATTAATAAATGACAATAGAATTAGATCAGATTTAAAATTATCCCTTGAAATTGATTCTTCAAATGAACTAATAAATTTGAAATCATATTATTTGCAGCTATCATATCTATCAAATTATGAAAATGCAAAAATTTTATTGGACAGTTACAGATTAAAAGGTTTAAATGATATATTTATTTCCAGGACTGAATCAGCCAGCTCAAATAAAATATTTTACAGATTGTTGATAGGTCCCTATTTTAACTTGAAAGATGCAAAAAAAAGGAAAGAAGAGCTTGATAGCAAAAAGATTGATTCAATAATCATGGAACTGGTTAAAAGTTATGAATGACAATGATACTCCTATGATGAAACAGTATAAAGAAATCAAAGAAAAAATCCCTGATTCATATTTATTTTTCAGATGCGGTGATTTTTATGAAATGTTTTACAATGATGCAATTGAAGCAAGCAAAATCCTTGATATTACTCTTACTAAACGCGGTGAAGTTCCTATGTGTGGTGTACCTTACCATTCTGTTGATATATATCTTGCTAAAATAATAAAATCCGGTAAAAAAATCGCAATATGCGAACAAATGGAGGATCCAAAGTTTGTAAAAGGAATAGTTAAGAGAGATATTACTCAAATACTTACTCCTGGGACTTTAGTTGAAGAAAAACTTTTAACAAATAACACTAATAATTATCTTTCTGCAATTAATAAAAAAGGAAATTTTTTTGAACTTTGCAGCCTGGATTTTTCAACTGGTGATTTTGATCTTATTGAATTTGAATATTCTTACGATCTTTCTGTTTTTAAAGGGGAATTGTTCAGGATAATGCCAAAAGAGATACTAATACCTGAAGATATCTGGATAAATGAAAAAAATTTGAGAGAGATTCTTGAAGAAAATGAATTTATATTAATCAACAGGTTTCCAAGATGGTACTTTGAAAATAATGAGAATAAAGAATTTATTTTTACTCATTTTAATATCAATAAATGGGAAGATTTGAATTTAAAAAATTACAATACGGATATAACAACACCCGGTACCATATTGAAATATGTAAAAGATAATGCTAGAGGTTTATTGAATCATATTAAAAAGTTAAATTTTAACAATAATAATGAAATAATGCTGCTTGATGAAACAACAATAAAAAATTTAGAAATCACAAAAAATTTAAGAGATCAGACATCAATAGATACACTGCTTGAAGTTATGGATGACACATCAACTAATATGGGCGCAAGGTTATTGCGAAAATGGCTGATTCAGCCGTTAGTTGATATTAAAAAAATCACAAAAAGACAACAAATCGTTGATTTTTTTTATAATAATCAGCACGAGCTGAATATTATTAATAAAAATTTAAAAAATGTAATGGATATTGAAAGATTATGTTCAAGAATTGTGATGAATAAGGCTACGCCAAAAGATCTGATAAGCATAAAATTGTCATTGATAAGCTGTAATGAAATACATAATGCTGCAAAAAGTATAAATATACTTAATGAACTTTTTACTGATTTTAATAAACTTGAAGAATTAATCGATTTGATAGAGAGAACAATTAAAGAAGAACCAGCGACTTTTATCAATGAAGGTAATATTGTTAAAGAAAGCTATTCAAAAGAACTTGATGACCTTAAAGAGATAAGTTTAAAAAGCAAAGAATATATAAATAAAATAGAGCATTCAATAAAAACAAGATACAATGTGCCCACCTTAAGAGTTAAATATAATAAAGTATTAGGCTATTTTTTTGAAGTTTCTAAACTTCAGTCAAAAAACATTGATAATACATTTATATTACGCCAATCGCTGGTTAATACATACAGATATACTACTAAAGAATTAAGTGAATATGAATCTAAAATCTTAACCGTTAGAGATGATATTAATGCAATTGAAGAAAAAATATTTTATGAGGTTAAAGATAAGGTTTTAGAAAAGATCACAGAATTGCAAGATAATGCTAAAATAATTGCAATACTTGATGTTCTTATAAGTTTTTCAAAAATAGCAATCAAGAATCATTATAAAAAACCTGAATTGAATGAAAGCGATAAGATATTGATAAAAGAAGGCAGACATCCGGTTGTTGAACAAAAATTAGGAATAAATGAATTTATTCCTAATAACCTTGATATTGATAACGACAAAGATTATCTTTTGATTATAACAGGTCCAAATATGTCAGGTAAATCCACTTATTTAAGACAGAATGCATTAATTGTTTTAATGGCACAAATTGGTTCATTTGTACCTGCAGAAGAAGCCGTTATAGGAATAGTTGACAGGATTTTTACACGTATAGGAACTTCCGATAATCTTGCAAGAGGTCAATCAACTTTTCTTGTTGAAATGATGGAGACAGCCAATATATTAAAGAATTCGACAAAAAAAAGTTTTATTATAATGGATGAAATAGGAAGAGGAACCAGCACTTATGACGGATTATCAATCGCATGGGCTGTTTTAGAATACATACACAATAAGAAGATATTGGGCGCTAAAACTCTGTTTGCAACACATTTTCATGAACTAACAGAATTATCAATAAAAGAGGGTATTAAAAATTTAAGCATTGCGATTTCTAAAGAAAAAGAGAATATTACATTTCTCCACAAAATAATAGAAGAACCATCACAGCATAGTTATGGAATTTATGTTGCAAATCTTGCGCATCTTCCTGAAGAGATAATTTATTTTGCTGAAGGGATATTAAAAAAACTTGAAGATAAAAAAAATGAAGATAATAAAATAGAAAAAATTATTAAGAGCCAACAATTGACTCTATTTGATTACAACAATTCTAAAAAAGAAAAAAAAGAAATTGACTTGATTAATGAGATAAAATTTCTTGATATCAACAGGTTCAGCCCGATAGATGCTCTAAATTATCTTTATACGCTTCATAAAAAGCTAAATAAATAATTTTTTTTTCAAATAAATTATTTAATTTTATTTATTTTTTAATTAATTTAGTTTAAACTTTTATTTGATTTATTAATTTTTTAATTAAAATTTTTCGATAAAAAAAATATGAAGAAATTTATTTTTTTAATTATTTTTAAAAGCCTTTTAACTCTTAATGCTGAAGTTGTTTATGAACCATTTAACTTTCTTAGAACATCGGTAGAAACCGTAAAATGGGAACCCGAGGAAGGTATTTATGATAACAGTATTTATTTAATACTTCATTCTGATTATGGTAAAATTTATTATTTAATAAACAGCACTTTATCTAATGCCGAGCCTATAGAATATAAAAATGAAATATTTTTGAAAGGAAAAGAACTGGATATTATTGATTATGAGATAACTGTGATATTAGAAAAGGAAAATAATAATATTGAAATTTTTTCAAGAAAATACAGAATTGATATGACCAAAAAGTTTCAAAAAGGTTACTATAAAAAGATAGATTATTTAAAAAGAAAAATTATTGATCAGAATATTAAAAGTGATAAATTTAAAGCCCGTTATGAATTTTATTCAAATAATTATAGTATAAATATTTTAAAAAATGAATTTATACTTCCCTTAGATGTTAAAAATAATTCAATCAATGTTCAGAATATTGAACTTGACAGAAAATTATATGATGATTCCGTATATTTAGTAAGTCTGAGCTATGAAAAAGAGGGTAAAACATATACTGAAGTTCATGGATATAATTTTGCTTCTAAAAGAATAAAGCCGCCTTCTTTTGGTTCGTTATATTGGGGGCAGGTATACAAACAAAGTTATAAAATTAAAATTAAACCTTATAATCCCGATGATGTTGTATATTATTGGTTGAGAGAATGGAAAAGCGAGGATCTCATCGTCGGTCCTCCTTCACAAAACAAATTTGAACTATGGCAGATATATAATGAACCTGTTGAACTTTTATCAAAATATGGTAAAGAAGGAATATTCGGAATAGCAGCATATGCAATGGGTAAAGAGGGAGAATATTCAGATATTGAAGGACCGTTTTATTTTAAAGCTGTTGATATTGATACTGCATTGGAACAGACTTTTGAAAATGGATATAAAGAGGAAAAACTCAAAGATAAAGCAACTGAAAAAAAGGTTTATATAAATGATCAGGAATTTTTAGATAAAAATTATACATTTGAAGGAAGTGCAGTTGTCAGATTTGATGCATTTGAAAGCAGTGAAAAATTTTATTTTGATTTTAACAGTATAGATAAAGAGGGAAAATCAGAATTATTGCCCTGTATCAATCAATATAGTTTTAAAAATAATGATCTCTATCCTGTGGAATTTAATATTTATCATTCAAATGGGCAAAAAATAGGATCATTTTTAATATATAGTGAAAAAATGATCCTTCCGGTCAGTAAAAAATATCTAGGTAACTATATAAGTTTAAACACAGACTCTGAATTTGAATTTATTATGCCTTTAAATAAAGTAAGATATGAAATTATTCATGATGAAAAGAAAATTATTACAGTTACTGATAAATCTCCAGAATTTAATGGAATTTTAAAAATATCAGCTAATGCAAATGAAGAAAAAATTTATAAGATCAAATTCGCTGCATTTGATGAGAATGACAATCTGATAGGTTTAAGTGATGATTATTATTTTAAAATAGATAAAAAAATACCAAATATGGATGTTTCGTCTGAAGGTGTTGATTTTAACACTATTCATAATGAAAAGCAGATAATTAAATTTATTCATCCTGAAAAAACCGGAAAAATATATTACAGGTTTTCAAAAGATAATGATTGGCTCCTTTATGAATCACCTATCGTATTATATCCTCCTCAAAGCAGTGAATTTAAAATCAGCATTTATACTAAATTTTCAGATGATAGCGGAAATGAAAAGGAGAGAAATGAGCCTTTTATAATATTATTTGACACAAGAGGTCTTTTTGTTGATTCAACCAGAAAATTCAGTGGAAACGGCACAAAAGATTTTCCATTTAATTCATTGGAAAGAGCTATTGATGCCAGCAGAATAAAAAACATAAAAATAATTTATATTTTAAATGACAAATTGACAGTTGCCCTGCCTTTAGAAATTGCAAATGATGTAATTATTCAACCTTTTGATGATGGAAAAATTCCGGAAATTTCATTTGAGACAAAAGCTTTATGGAGGAAAAAATACTACTGGTTAAATGTAAATAAAAAAGGCTATTTAGAATTACGGAATTTACATATAAATATTATATCTGGAAATAATTTGATTGCCATGGATAACAGTAAGGTAAAATTATACAATTTAAGAATTAATAATAGCGGCATTGATGATTTTTGTTTATTTAAGAATAATAAAGGGAAATTAGGGGTAAATAATATGAATTTTTCGTGTAATAATTTTCCTGAAAACTTTTGTTTTTTAAATAGTTCTTCAAGCTCTAATATTTTAAAAAATATACAGATCAATGTAAAAGCAAAAAATATTTTGTTGTTTGATATCATTAATGCAGAAACCTTAAATTGCGATAATATCATGATAAATATTGATGCATTAAAAAAAGTACAAATAGCAAAAATTGATTCATCAATAATAACTTTCAATAATATAATTTATAAACAAAAAGGAGAGTATATTGAATCTTTGTTATATGATTTAAATTCAACTAATTTTATTATTAATGAGTCTGATTTTCTTGTCCAAAGCACAAAATCATTTAAAGTACAATTATTGGAAGGGAAAAATTCTATTGTTAAAGTGACAAAATCACTGTTTCAGACTGATAAAACATCATCTTTTATTGGTTTTAATTCAGTTGACGGGGAATTGCATTTTGAACAGAGTATGGTTAAGGCTGAAAACATTTCAGATTTTTCTTATAATTTCAGGGGTGTTAAGAGTAAAATAATTTTTAATACATCTATTGTTTATAATAAAAACTGTTCCACAAGTGTTAATTTTTTATTGGACCAATGCACTTTTGAAGGAGCAAATAATTCGGTTTTTAATCATAATATTAAAAACAAAGCTTTTAGTTTCTGGATTACATATTTCAGCTCTTTAACATCAGTAAACAGTTTGTATTTTTTCGATAAATTTGAAAAGAACAATGCTTTCATATATTTGAATAATATTGATTATGATGCCTTTAAGCCAATCTGGTATTCAAATGTGGTCAGTTCAAATATAATATTAAAAGAAAATTTGAATAAAAAAGATGCCGATTACATAATTAAAGATTTTGTTGAAAAAAATGTATATTATAATTTCGAAAATGATTTTAATCTAAATGATAAGGATTTTTTTATACCCCAAACTGATTCACCTCTGCTTCAGGGAGGAATAACCGAAATTGTTTCTCCCATTAAAATACCTGAAAAAGATTTTTTCGGAAAAAATCGAATTATCTCCGGTATAGGAATTGATATCGGAGCTGTTCAAAAATCCGGTAATTTTTAATTTTTTATGAAAGATTTCGTGTCAGTAATTATTCCGGTTTTCAATAGAGGTGATGAATTAAAAAGAGCGTTAAAAAGTGTTCTTAATCAGACTTATCAAGATTTTGAAATCATTATTATTGATGATTGTTCTCAAATCGAAATAAATAATGCAGTAAAAAATTTTAAAGATAAAAGGATCAGATTATTCAGAAATGACGAAAACAAAGGTGTAAGTTATTCAAGGAATATCGGTATAAAACAGTCAAATTATGACATAATTTGTTTTCTTGACAGCGATGATGAATGGATCAGGGATAAAATAAGATTACAGGTTGAATTTCTAAAGAAAAATAAAAATCTGAATGTCGTTCATACAGAAGAGATCTGGATCAGAAATTCTAAAAGAGTAAATCAGGGTAAACGTCATATAAAAAGCGGAGGAGATATTTTTGAAAGGTCGCTTGAACTTTGTTTGATGTCACCGTCAAGTATTATGTTAAAGAAAAATATTTTTGATAGATACGGCTGTTTTAATGAAACATTGCCTGTTTGCGAAGATTATGACTTGTGGCTTAGGATAAGTGCATTTGAACATGTTGGTTTTATTGAAAAGCCTTTGATATATAAATACGGCGGAAATTCTGATCAATTAAGTAAAAAATATGAAGCTATGGATAAATTCAGAGTAATGTCTCTTATAAATATTTATAAAAATTTAACATTACCAAAAGATAAAAGAGAAGCATTAATAAAAACAGCATTAAAAAAGATAGCTATTTTACTCAACGGAGCTGTTAAAAGAGATAAAATTCTTGATAAAAAATTATATGAGAGCTGGCTGAAATTGTTTAATAATTAATAATTTAAAAATCGTATTTTAAAATAGATAAAAATTATGTATAAATATAGAAAACTACTCTCTAATTTTTAAATTTTTGATGATTTGATAGGCATTTTTTAATTTTTTACATAAATTTTTGCTTTATTTATAATTAAATAAATTGTAAATGCTTTACTTTTTTTAAAAAATTTTGTAAAAAGACAAAATGATAGATAATTATATTTGTATATTATAAAACCATAAATTATTTATTATTATTCCTTTTCTTATATTTGTATAAAATGAAAATCTCTGGTTTTGGAGCTGGTAAATGAAAGACGGGCATAAAACTGATGATCCATATCCATTATATAATCCTGAATTTGAACATGATTCCTGCGGTGTAGGTTTTATCGCAACTTTAAAAAGGAAGAGCGAACATAAGATTATTGAAATGGGGCTTACAGCATTAACAAACCTCACTCACAGAGGAGCAGTTGGAGGTGATGCCAATACTGGAGATGGTGCCGGATTATTATTTCAAATACCTCATGATTTTTTTTTGGAATTCGTTCCTCAACTTGATAATTTAAAAACTGGTGAATACGGAGTCGGTCAAATTTTTTTTCCAAATGATAAAGATAAAATTAAAAGATGCAGAGAAAAAATAGAAAAAGTTGTTTTCAATGAAGGTTATCAAATATTATCATGGAGGGTTGTACCGGTCAATGACATATCTTTAGGTGAAATTGCTAAAAATTCTCAACCTCATATAATGCAGATTTTTGTCAATTTGCCTTTTGACAGCGATCGTGAACAGCATTTATATGTTTTGCGCAGAGTCATTGAAAACAACATTGCCGACGAATGCCCGGACTGCATTGATGATTTTTATATATGCAGTCTGTCATCTAAAACGATCATTTATAAGGGGATGTTGTTGGCACAGCAGCTATCTGAATATTATCCGGATTTAAAAAATAAAAAGTTAAAAAGTAAATTCGTTATTATACATCAAAGATACAGTACTAATACTTTCCCATCTTGGAAACTTGCCCAGCCTTTCAGATATATTGCTCATAACGGAGAAATTAACACATTGCGTGGAAATATCAATAAAATGTATGCAAGGGAAAGATCAATGTCATCAGCAATTTTTGGAGATGATATAAAAAAACTTTTTCCTATAGTTGTCCCCGGCGGAAGTGATTCTGCGATGTTTGACAATACTTTTGAATTATTAGTTCAGTGCGGCAGAAGTATTGAAAAATCTTTAATGATAATGGTTCCTGAAGCATTTGGTCAAAAATATTATATCAGTGAAGACAGAAGAGCATTTTATGAATATTATTCTTCAATCATGGAACCCTGGGACGGACCTGCCGCAATAGTTGCAACTGACGGAACAATGATATGCGGAACCCTTGATCGTAACGGATTAAGACCTGCAAGATATATAGTAACAAAAGATGATTATATTATATTAGCCAGTGAAGTAGGTGTAATAGAGGTAGAACCGGAGAATGTAAAAAGTCTTGGAAGGTTACAACCCGGGAAAATGATCAGCATTAATACTGAAACAGGAAGAATATCTTATGATAATGAAGTGAAAGGAAGGATTATTAGAAGTTTGCCTTACAGAAGGTGGCTTGAAAAAAACAGGATAGAATTAAGGGAATTTTTTAATTTACCGAAGCCTGAAAAAATAAATAATTATAAACTGCTTCAATCGCATCATTTATTCGGATACACAATAGAAGAAATGAAAATGATTCTTGTTCCAATGGCTTTAAACGGACAGGAACCAGTAGGATCTATGGGTATAGATGTACCTTTGGCTGTTTTATCTGATAAACCTCAGCTTTTTTTTAATTATTTTAAACAACTGTTTGCCCAGGTAACAAATCCTCCTATTGATCCATATAAGGAATCTTTGGTTATGTCTTTAATGACCTGGCTGGGTAAAAAAGGCAATATTTTAAATGAAACACCGGATCATTGCAAACAGCTAAAATTGCCTCATCCTATCTTGAGCCCTGAGGATATAAATGTAATAAAAGAATCAAATAAACCAGAATTAAAATCTGCAACCTTGTCTATATGCTTTGATGTGAAATCTAATGGAAAAAAATTGGAAAAATCCATAGATGATCTTTGCTCTCTTGCCAGTCAGAAAATAAAAGAAGGAAATGCAATATTAATTTTAAGTGATAAAGATTACAATATTAACAGAATACCCATGCCTTCTCTTTTGGCTTTATCGAGTGTGCATCATTATCTTATTAAAACAGCAGAGAGGGAATCAGTTGGTTTAATAATTGAAACAGGTGAAGCAAGAGATACAATGCATTATGCTTTATTAATAGGCTATGGAGCAAATGCAATTGTTCCGTATCTTGCATTTCAGACTATCACTGATCTTAAAGATAAAAACGAAATAAATGATTCAGTAACATTAGAAGATGCCATAGATAATTATATTAATGCAATAAAAAAGGGTTTATTGAAAACCCTTTCTAGAATGGGTATATCTACTTTAAGAAGCTACCAGGGTGCACAGATTTTTGAAGCAATAGGGATCAGTGAAGACATAATCAATAAACACTTTACAGGAACAGTTTCAAGACTAAGTGGCATCGGCTATGATATAATAGTTGAGGAAATAAAAAAAAGATATGAAAAAGCTTTTCCCAACAATGAAACCGAACTTGATCCAGGAGTGGATTCTTTTGTCAACGAAGCTCCACTTGAACCTTTGGAATATGGAGGTGTTTTTCATTACAGGAAAAACGGAGAGCGTCATTTATGGAATCCTGTTACAGTATATAAACTTCATGACAGTGTTAGAAGAAACAGTTATGAAACTTTTAAAGAATTCACAAAGACATTCAATGAACAGGAGAAAAGTTTATATACATTAAGAGGAATGTTCAGATTTAAAAAAGTTAAGTCAATATCTATTGATGAAGTTGAACCTGTTGAAAATATAATGAAGAGATTTGTTTCAGGTGCAATGTCATTTGGTTCAATAAGCAAAGAAGCTCATGAAACTCTTGCAATTGCTATGAACAGGATAAAAGGTATGAGTAACAGCGGTGAAGGCGGTGAAGATCCTGAAAGATTTAACAGACTTGCAAACGGGGATAGTAAATGTTCTGCGATTAAACAGGTTGCTTCCGGAAGATTTGGTGTAAATGTAAATTATCTGGTCAACAGCAAAGAGCTTCAGATAAAAATAGCCCAGGGTGCAAAACCGGGAGAAGGAGGACAACTGCCGGGACATAAGGTTAATCAGATAATTGCAAAAGTAAGAAATTCAACTCCGGGTGTCACTTTGATTTCACCTCCTCCGCATCATGATATATATTCAATTGAAGACATAGCGCAATTAATATTTGATTTAAAAAATGTGAATCCGGATGCACGAATTTCAGTAAAATTGGTTTCTGAAGTCGGAGTATCAACTGTTGCAGCAGGAGTTGCCAAAGCAAAAGCAGATATGGTGCTGATATCAGGTTACGACGGCGGAACTGGAGCCTCACCATTGACATCTATTCAGCATGCAGGAGTTCCATGGGAGTTGGGGCTTGCTGAAACTCAGCAGGTTTTAATCAAAAATAAATTGAGAGACAAGATCAGGCTTCAGGTTGACGGAAGCATAAAATCAGGAAGAGACGTAGTTATTGCTGCAATACTTGGCGCTGAGGAATTTGGCTTTGCAACAACAGCTTTAGTTTCCATGGGGTGTTGTTTATTAAGAAAATGTCATTTAAATACATGTACTATGGGAGTTGCGACTCAAGACCCTGACTTGCGAAAGCTTTTTATAGGCAAACCTGAATATGTTGTTAATTTTTTTAAATTTATTGCTCAGGAAGCTAGAGAATTTATGGCACAATTAGGTGTTCGTTCAATCGATGAACTTATCGGGAGAACTGATTTAATTGAGGTTAATCCTGAAATTAAACATTGGAAGGCAAATTCACTTGATTTTTCAAAGATATTATATACTGATGAAAATAATCCTTTAACAGTTAGATGTACTGAAAAACAGGATCATATGCTGGATACATCATTAGATAATACTTTGCTGATAAATTTACTTGAAGAATCAATAAACAATAAGATTAAAGTTAGTAAAACTTTAAATATACGAAATATCCATAGAAGTGTAGGTACAATGTTGAGCTATAAAGTTGTTAAAAAGCATGGTGATAAGGGATTGCCAGATGATACAATTAAGCTGAAATTCAATGGTTCTGCAGGGCAGAGTTTTGGTGCTTTTTTAGCAAAAGGTATAACGCTTGAGCTTGAAGGTTATGCAAATGATTATTTAGGCAAAGGTATTTCTGGGGGTAAAATAATAGTTTATCCTCCTAAAAAAAGTAATTTCCTTCCTGGTGATAATATCATTGTTGGTAATACATTATTATATGGTGCAATAACAGGTGAAGTTTACATTAGAGGAGCTGCCGGTGAAAGATTTGCTGTAAGAAACAGCGGAGTTACAGCAGTTGTTGAAGGTGTTGGAGATCATGGATGTGAGTACATGACAGGAGGTACTGTTGTAGTTCTGGGTAATACCGGAAGGAATTTTGCAGCAGGGATGAGCGGAGGAATCGCTTATGTTCTTGATCAGAGTCAGCTTTTTGATACTTTATGCAATCTGGATATGGTTGATCTTGTTCCTGTAACAAAAGAGGAAGATATTAAAGTGTTAAAAGGTTTAATAACAAATCATCATAGATATACTGAAAGCCAGGTTGCAAAAAGACTTTTAGAAACATGGGACGATTCAATTCAAAGATTTGTCAAAGTATTTCCAATCGATTACAGGATTGCAATGGAAAGGTTAAAATCACAGGAATCAACTAAATCTGTTACAATGGATGTAACCGAGGAGGTTTATCATGGCTGAGGAAAATTTTAAAAAAAATTCTTATAATTTCATGAATATAACAAGAAAAGATTTTAAATACAGAGACATACAAGAAAGAATAAGAGATTATAAAAATATTTATTTGGATTATACTGAGGATTTTATAAAATCACAAGCTTCAAGATGTCAGGATTGCGGGATACCCTTTTGTCACGGATTTGGCTGTCCTCTTTCAAATTTGATCCCAGACTTCAATGATGCTGTTTACAAAGGGCAATGGAAGGATGCTTTAAATATTTTACATTCGACAAGTAATTTTCCTGAAATAACCGGTATTGTTTGTCCTGCTCTATGCGAAGAAGCCTGTACATTGAATTTTGGGATGGAACCTGTAACAATTAAAAATATAGAATTGGCAATAATCGAAAAAGGTTTTGAAAACGGCTGGATATTACCTGAGCCTCCAAAAAAACGTACAGGTAAAAAAATTGCTGTAATCGGATCAGGTCCTGCTGGTTTGGTAATTGCACAAAATTTAAACAGACAGGGTCATACAGTTGTTGTTTTTGAAAAAGATGACAGGATCGGTGGTTTTTTACGATATGGAATTCCGGATTTTAAAATGGAAAAATATATCATAGACAGAAGAATAGAGCAGATGAAAATGGAAGGTATAGAGTTTAATACTGATGTAAATGCAGGTGATGATATTTCTGTAAATTTATTAAAAAAATCCTATGATGTAATAGTCTTAACTGTAGGTTCAAGGGAACCGAGAGATTTATTGCTTGAAGGAAGAGGTTTTAATGGGATTCATTTTGCTGTAGAATATTTAAAGCAATCAAATAAATCTGTTGCAAAAGATGAAATCCCTCATTCTGAACTTATAACGGCAAAAAATAAAAAAGTAATTGTTATTGGTGGAGGTGATACAGGAGCTGACTGCATAGGTACAGCCAGAAGACAGGGTGCTAAAGAAATATATCAGCTGGAGATTTTACCAAAGCCTCCTGAGTCAAGGTCATCGGATACTCCCTGGCCCATGTATGCAAAAAAATTAAGGAACTCATCCAGTCATCTGGAAGGCTGTGAAAGAAGATGGAATATTTTAACTAAAAAATTTTTTGGTGAAAATATTAATGCTAAAGGAATTTTAGGTGTATCAGTTGAATGGTTTGAAAAAGACAATAAAATGGATTTTAAAGAAATACCTGGTACAGAATTTTCATTAAATGCTGATCTGATACTCCTTGCCATGGGTTTTGTCCATCCGGAACATTCGAAACTTTTACTGGATATGGGTGTTGAATTTGATATAAAAGGCAATATTAAAACAGACAGTTTCGGATATGGAATGACCTCAGTTGAAAGAGTTTTTGCTGCTGGAGATGCTGTAAGAGGTGCTTCTCTTGTTGTTTGGGCTTTTGCTCACGCACGCGACTTATCAAATGTTATTAATGATTATTTAAAATAATTAAAATTTAATTTGAATATTTGGCTGGTTAAATGAATTTGTTGAATTCTTTATATAGAAAAGTACAAAGTTTATCAAAAGACTTTGTACTATTTTTATTTGCCATTTCATTTTTTGGATTTTCTCAAGGATTAATGGATTCAACTTTTAACAATTATTTAAATGAAACATTTAGGATTAGCTCATTTCAGAGAGGATTTCTTGAACTGCCGAGGGAAATGCCTGGATTTCTAGTTGTTTTTGTTTCAGCAATTCTTTTTTTCTTTTGCTCCAGAAGATTGGCTGTTTTTGCTAACTTTTTGGCTGGCATTGGCATAATGTTAATTGGACTGTTTTCCTTTAATTTTAATATAATGCTTATATGGCTCTTTATCTACAGTACAGGGCAGCATCTTTTTTTGCCGTTAAACTCAAGCATAGGCATGGAATTGGCAACAAAAAATAAAGAAGGCAGGAGGTTGGGGCAATTTTATGGAGCTCAAAATTTATTTGCAATCATTGGTAGTTTTTTTATTTTTATTGTATTTAAATTTTTTAATTTTAATTTTAGAAACTCATTTTTAATTGCTGGCTCAGGCTTTATTTTTGCATCTGCTTTGTTATTATTTATGTCCCCTAATAAACCAATGTCGGTTAAATCTAAATTTCTTTTAAGAAAAGAATATAGTTTGTTTTACTGGCTAAATATACTTTACGGTACTCGCAAACAGATATTTATAACTTTTGCTCCATGGGTTTTAGTCATTGTTTATTATCAAAAAACTTATATAATTGCAACATTATTGACAATAGGTGGAATAATAGGCATTTTTTTTAAGCCTCTACTTGGCAGAATGACTGATAAATTTGGGGAAAGATTTATATTAATGTCTGAAGCATTTATTTTAATTTTTATTTGTTTAGGATATGGTTTTGCAAAATTATTATTCCCTTTTAAAATTGCATTAATACTGACTTTCATCTGTTATATAATTGATCAGCTTTTGATGTCAGTTTCCATTGCCAGAGCTACTTATTTAAAAAAGATTGCTGTATCTAAAGAAGATATTTCTCAAACCTTAACAATGGGAGTAACCATTGATCATATTTTTTCTATTTCTATTGCATTGATAAGCAGTTTAATCTGGAAGTATTTTAATTTTTATTATGTTTTTCTAATTGGAGGAATCATTGCCTTAATAAATTTTTTTTCAGCTTCAAGGATTATTATTAAGAAATCAAATTAAATTTATTTTGATTAAATAATTTTTATTGTCTTTGTTATTTTGTTATTGTAATTTTATTTAAAATTATTAGCAATAAAATTTTCTAATTTTATTAAATCAGAAGCAAATTTTCTTATTCCTTCGGAGAGTTTTTCTGTAGCCATTTGATTTTCATTTAACAGCCATCTGAATTTTTTTTCATCTAAGGAAATTTTTTCAATATTCATTTCTTTGGATTTCTGCGGATCTAATTTTTTTATAAGTGCGTCATCTTTATTGTCAAGCTCTTCTAATAAATCCGGAGATATTGTAAGTAGATCGCATCCTGCTAATTCAATAATTTCTCCTATATTCCTGAAACTTGCTCCCATTATCTCAGTTTTATAATTAAACTTTTTATAATAATTAAAAATTTTTTTTACTGAAATAACTCCGGGGTCATCTTTTTGAAGTATTTCTTTTAATCCTTTTTCTTTTATATGCCAATCAAGGATTCTGCCGACGAATGGTGAAATTAATGTTGCTCCTGCTTCAGCGCATGCTATAGCCTGAACCTTACTGAATAATAAAGTCATATTGCAGTGTATTTTTTCTTTTTCCAGTATTTTACATGCTTTAATGCCTTCCCATGTAGATGCTATTTTGATCAATATTCTGTCCTTATTTATTCCTTTTTCTTCATATAATTTAATTAGTTCTTTTGCTTTTATTACTGTGTTTTCAGTATCAAATGAGAGTCTGGCATCAACTTCAGTTGATATTCTACCAGGAATTATTTTTAAGATTTCAATACCGAAATTTACCGCCAGACGATCTGTGCAAATATTGAGTATTTTATTATCAGCGATTTTCAGCATTTTACATTCATCGACAGTATTTTCAATTAAGAATTTATAATTATCATCAGTTGCGGCTTTTAAAATTAAAGAGGGATTTGTAGTGCTGTCAATAGGTTTGTATTTTATTATCTGTTTAAAATCACCGGTATCAGCAACAACTTTTGTATATGTTTTTAATTTATCCAATATTGACAATTTAAACTCCGATATTATAAATTATTGGTTATTGATAAATTTATTATCTGTTATTATTGATTTTTTTTCAATAAAAATTTAATATAAAAAGTTATTTTATTTTTATTAATAAAAAAAGCTGCCTTCTCAAAGAGAAAGACAGCTTAAAAAAATATATTATTTTAAAAGGATTCACATTTAAGTTAATTTTTAATTAACTTAATATAAATAAACATAATTAAATGTTTACTTATATATTTATTATATTATATATATTAATATAAATACATATAAAATATCATCAATTTTATATAAAAAATATTCATTTTTTTTTAATAATTACCCTTTTTATCTTTCATAGAATTATAAATTTTATAAAAAATTAAAAAACTTTAAAAATTATATAAATAAAGTATTTAAATTCAGAAAAATTAAAAAAAATTAAATACATTATTCTGATATTTGTTGATAACTTTTTAATATTTATAATTTTTCATTTTTTCAATTATCTTTTTTTTATTCGGGAGTTTTTCAAGTCCATATTTTTTATAATTTTCTTTAGAATAAAACTTGTCTCCGATTCTATAACTGAAAATAATATTTGCAAGGCAGGGGAAATTTACCCATAACTCTTCAGGTACATGATTCCAAGGTATGGGGAAAAAATAACCTCCCTCTATTGCAAATGACCACTTAAAATCCTTTCTTGGGTATCTAACTTCATATCCCAGCATAATTGGAGAAAATATGAACATGAATGGATAATTTTTATCAAAAAAATCAATTTCTAACCTTGGATAGATAGTGTAATAAATACAGTGTCTTCTGAATTTTTTATCAGGTCTGATTGCTATTGTAAAATCCGTTATTATATACATACCGTTTCTTCTGGCAGTCAGGTAATCATTACCAAGTGAACCTTTCCAGAAACTTTTTTCGGAAAAGTCAATATCCATATACTTATAACCTGTCCTTATCCTTGTACCTATAAAAAGAAATCTGTTTTTTGTTTCAAACATTTTAAAGTGTAAAAGTACATTAGCTAAAGCAACATAAGGGATAGCACTAAAGCCACCCTCTACTGCAATATTAAATGCTTTGCTAACTCCATATCTATAACCAATATAAAATGTAGAAAATCCAGTCCATTCATCATTGGTTCGAATATAAAAAGAATGTTCTCCAACTCTCATCATACCGCCTTTTTGAACAAACACGGGATTTTCTGATTCATGTTTTATTTTATCAAGTTCAAAAATTATAACAGGATCTTTGATTTTGTCTTTATCATCAGATAAATCAGTACTGCCATTGATGTTCATTATGCAAATATTTGCAGCTAAAATAATAATTAATAATTTGATTTTAATCATAATTTTTGTCCTATTTTTTATATTTATCAATTAATTTCATTAATTGATCTCTCATAATCGGTTTTGATAAAAATTCATCCGCATATCTGGTAAAATTGTTTCTTTTATAATTATTTATATCATATGCTGTTTGAATGATTATTGGGATATTCTTTATTTTTTTTATTTCTTCCGCGATTTCCAATCCATTTTTATCAGGCAATTTTATGTCTAATAATATACAATCTATGTCATTATATTTTTTTATATTATTAACTGCATCCTTGCCGTTCTTAGCATGCAAAATTGTTGTATTTTTATCAGATAAAATTCTTTGAAGATATAAAAAATTAATAGCTTCATCTTCTACAATTAATATTTTAAATTTTTTTTTATTCATTTTTTTTAATAAAAAAATTAATATATTATAAATAAAATTATATAATAAAATTTGAAAAAGTGAAATAAATAAGTAAAATTTAAAAATTATTTTCCTAAAATTCTTCCTGCTAAAAGACCTGCATTTATCAAACCTTGCTTGCCTAATCCCATTGTTGCAATCGGAACATCTTTAGGCATTTGTAAAATAGACAGCAAAGCATCTATGCCTTTTAATTCACCTACCACTAAAGGTACTCCGATTACCGGTTCTTTTACCTGTGATGCTACAACTCCGGGTAAAGCTGCAGCAAGCCCGGCAGCTGTTATGTATACTTTTGTTTTATTTGATTTTAAAAAGTCCAATAATTCAATTAAATTTCTATGTGCAGAATAAACTTTAATTGAATAATTTATTTTTAATTCTGTAAGTTTTTCTTTCAATGGTTCCAGCAAAGGCATATCATTTTTACTGCCTATAATTATTGTTACATCATCCATTATTAATGTCCTATTAAAAAAATTTTGCCTTAAATTTATTTTCCAAAATTTCATATTCATTGTTTTTACCTACGACAACTGTATCAACAATGTTCAAAAAAAGCCCGTTATCGATTATGCCTGGTATCATATTTAATTCTATCTCAAGACATTTAGGATCTTTAATGGATCCTAAATACAAATCAATAATATAGTTATTGTTATCAGTTATAAAGTACATATCATTTAATTTTCTAACTTTGGGCTTGAAATTTTTTTTCTCAAGTCTTTTCATAACCGTGGTTATAGCAAAAGGTACAACTTCAATGGGCAAAGGAAATTTTCCAAGCTTATTAACTAATTTATTTGAATTAATAACCCAGATGTTTTCTTTGGATATTGAAGCAATTATTTTTTCTACAAGCAAAGCCCCTCCGCCCCCTTTGATACCGTTAAAATTTGGATCTATTTCATCAGCACCGTCAATGGTTAGATCAATTGAATCAACTTGATCGATTGATATTAGAGGTATATTTAGTTTTTGAGCCATTATTGAAGTTGATTTTGAAGTGGAAACAGCTTTGATTTTTAAACCTTTTTTAACTCTTTCTCCTATTTCCTTGATAGCATATGTTACCGTGGATCCTGTACCCAAACCAACTATCATGTCACTTTTAATAAAATCAGCGGCAATTTTTCCTGCAATTTCTTTTTCTGTTTCAATTACATTCATAAATACCTCAATTATTTTTTACATAAATTAATGTATTTTTAATATAATTTATTGATTTTGTTAACATATTTTTTATTATTTTTTTTTTTCATATTTTATATTATGTCAAAAAAAATATTCAGATATTATTATTTAAAACAGATTTATGTGATTTAGAAGAAATAAGACATAATATCTAATATAATGACAAAAATTTAAATTATTTTTGTTTAATTATATTAAATTTTTTATAATATTTAATAATTATATCGAATAATATTAATATTTAACAGAGAACTTATAAATTATAAAAGTTCTCGATTAATTTAACTAATTCAAGCTGCAAATCTTTATCTTTTTCCATTATGATCACCCTGTCTTTTTTAATGATGATCTTTTTATCATTAATACTATTATTGATATTTTCAAATTCATTTATTTTTGTGAAATATTTCTTTCTTAAATCTTTAATGATATCTTCCGCTTCTCTGTATGATTTATTACAAATTTTTAAGTAAAGTTCATTTCGAAGATCTTTGATTCTTTCATTTCTTAAATCATCAGGAATTTCCTTGTCTCTTTTTAATTTGTTCAAGATTGGAAGTAAAAGCTTAAGTTTTGAACCTGCCAGTTGGGTCTGCTCTTCAGTAAAAAATTCAAAAATAGAAATGTAATAATATGCGTTATTTTCAGACATTTTTAATGCAACCTGAGCATAAGTGCCGAAATTGGAATAACCTTTTTCTTCAAAAAGACGATTGTCATTGATGAATTTTAATCTTTGACCTATCAAATAAGTATATTCGTTCCATTTTCTTTTTAATCTGTCCAGCTGTAATTCAATTTCAACAAGAGTTAAAGGTAAATTTTGTGAACTGATGTCATTGCAAAAATCCGGATCATTTGCCAATGTAATTGAATTGTTTTTTTCAGAACTTACAGTTGTTAATTCATCCTCATCGAGTAATGAATTATAAATAAAATTTAGATTATTATCCATAATCCCCCTCCCTTATAAAAAATTATATATCAAAATTTATTTAAAAACAAGTAAAATTTTGTAAATTTTTAAAAATTTTTTAAATTTATACTCAAATTCATTGTTTTATTAGGTTAATACTATTTAAATTCAAATTAAATAAAATTAATTATATAATTATTACTTCTTATAGGAGCAATACATCATTTTTTTGCGCAAAAATTCAAAACCGGAAAAATTATGTTTTTCAATATTGATTAAAGCATGTATTTTATGTCATATAAAGGGAAAAGATATTTTTTATATTTAAAAAAAATATAATGATAATATTCATAAATGGTTAAAAAATAAAAATAGATTAAATTAAATATTTATCAATACTTTTTATATAAAAATGACTTTTTTATAAATAACATAAAATTTTCATTTTAATATACATCACTTCCAATGTATTTTTCCGAATGTACACATCGCCAAAATAACGTGGTAAAATAAATTAAAATGAATTTGATTGATTTAATAAAATAATGAAGTTATAATGGGAAAAAACCGATTTTTTAATATCAGCATGAAACTTTTTATTGATTTTTTTTCAATAAAAACACAGGAATAAAAATTGTTCAGTATAAGATATAAAATATTGATTGTTGCATTGCCTCTTTTTTTGGTGAGTATGATCTTAATAGCTGTAATATCGCTTGGTTTAGCAAAAAGCGGTATTGATAAGGTTGCCAGAGAATTATTGGGTTATAAGATTAATCAGATATTACAAAGGGCGCAAAGCGAGCTGGAAAGTCTGGAAGAGCTGAATCTTAGGGATTTTGAAGGAAACAGGGAAATTTATATCAACTCGATTAAACATAATGTAGAGGAATATTCTTCAAATATCACTAAGCCTCAGATTGAGTCGGTTATAGCGGTTGATTCTAACGGTATTGTTAAGATGTCAACCGATCCTTTTTTTTCAACAGGTTCAGAAATCGATTTTTTTAACCAGATGAAATATTCAGATAAAGGCTGGGTGAAATTCAAAATAAGAGGTTTTGAAAAAGTTGGTTTTTACAGATATTTTGAAGAATGGGACTGGTATTTCCTGTTATCCGTTCATACAAAGATGTTTTATAAAGATGCTAATCAAATTGTTCAAAATTCAACAATTATATTGATCATAAGTGCCGGCTTGCTTATAATTCTTTTGTTTTTTTTTATAAATTATCTTTTTAAACCTCTGAAAAATGTAGTATCTGCAATGAATGATATAATCAAGTTGAACGATCTTTCAAAAAGGGTTCCGATTTTATTTAATGATGAAATCGGGGAGCTTGCATTCACATTCAACAATATGCTTGAAGAGCTGGAAACCGCTTATAATCAGATTAAAGAGTATGCTTATCAGTCTGTTTTGGCGCAAAAAAAAGAGGAAAGAATCAAAATAATGTTCCAGAAATATGTGCCTCAGGATG
Source organism: Spirochaetota bacterium (assembly GCA_016935915.1). Lineage (GTDB taxonomy): Bacteria > Spirochaetota > GWE2-31-10 > GWE2-31-10 > JAFGQB01 > JAFGQB01. Next base: position 81,319 of record JAFGQB010000034.1, on the reverse strand, counting down.
TTGTTGATGAAATAGTCCATAACCCAACAAATCTACTGGAAGGCAGGGATAAGGATGTAACAGTTCTATTTTCAGATATCAGAAGTTTTACCACAATTTCCGAATCCATGGCTCCTGATGTTCTGGTGGAATCATTAAACAGTTATTTTACCATTATGGTTGATATCATATATAAAAGAAGGGGAGTCATTGATAAATACATCGGCGATGCAATAATGGCTGTTTTCGGAGCTCCGAAAGAATATGGGGATGATATACAGCAGGCAGTTCTGGCAGGACTAGAAATGCTTGAAAATCTTGAAGATTTTAATAAAAGCCAGATAGAAAAAAAACGCAAGGAATTTGATATAGGCGTCGGCATTAATTACGGACCTGTGACTGTCGGAAATATTGGGACTTCCCAAAAAATGGATTATACTGTTATCGGTGATGCTGTAAATTTAGCCTCAAGATTAGAAAGTCTGACCAAAGAGTATAAAATTCCGATAATAGTATCTGATAACACAAAAAATGCTGTAAAGAATTATTTTTATTTCAGAGAAATAGACAGAGTAAGAGTAAAAGGTAAATTAAAACCTGTAAAGATTTGGCAGCCTGCAAGAAAATTGACAAATAAACAGAAAGCCGCATGGACAATGTACAATAAAGCAGTATCATTTTTTTTAACCAGAGATTGGAATGAAAGTGAAAGGACTTTTATTAAAGTTCTGGATGCAATGAGAAATGACTATATAACAATTAAATATTTGGAGCAGATAAAATATTTTAAGCAGTATCCTCCAAGCACTGACTGGGATGGCACAACAACAATGACTCATAAATAAATATATTTATAAATTAAAATTGAAATTATTAATTAATATGATAAAATATTAATATAATTGTTTGTTGATAAGGGAAAGTACTTCCTTTTTATAATTTATAAGTTATATTTTGAAATTTCAGGAGCTATATATGTCAGATGATTTAAATCAATTGGGAACAATAGGAATAGATGAAAACGGCGAGCCTTCTGTAAGGGAACCTATATTTATTAATATCAGTAATTTTAAAAATGTTAAATTCCTTGATATAAGGAAATATTATCAGGAAGGTGAAGATTGGAAACCTACAAAAAAGGGTATAACTGTAAACTCTGAACAGTTTAGTCAATTGTTGAGTTTTTTAAATGAAAAAGAAAAAGAGATTAAAGAAAAATTAAAATGATTTTAATCGAATTTTACGAATTTCAATCGAAATTTAATAAAATAAAATATTTTTTAAAACATGGCATTTTCATTTATTAACATAATCATAATGGAATTAATTAGTATAAAATTATTGTAATTGTTATTTATTTTTTAAATTTTTATTATAAAATTAATTAAATTTTATTTAAGGAACAATATTGTGAAAAAATATGAAAGATTTATATGGATAAGTTTAACTGTATTTTTATTATTTTTGGGAATATTCGGCTTTCTGGTGAAAAATGCCAATGCTTCAATCGGGGATGCTGAACAAAAATTAAAACGAAAACTATCAACTGTATTTTCTATAATAGAAAGAGATTATATAGATTTTGAGAAAATAGATGAAAATAAATTAATAAGCGGTGCTCTTGACGGTTTATTAAAAGCGCTTAATGATCCTCATACAAGTTATCTTTCAGAAGAATACTGGAAACAGTTGAGCACAACAAGTTCTGGTACATACGGCGGTGTTGGAATGCATATTTCACAAAAAAATGATTTGATAATTGTTATTGCGCCGATGGAGGGTACTCCTGCATATAAAAAAGGAATTAAAGCTGGAGATTATATATTATCTGTTGACGGGAAATCATTAAAAGGTGTTTCAACAGATGAGGCTGCTAATATGTTGAGAGGTCCTGCAGGTACTATAGTAAAGGTTGAAATTTTGAGCGGAGACATAACATATACTTTGGAAATTACACGGGCAAATATTGTTTTACCTACAGTAAAATATTCTTTAATTAATAATAAATATGGATATTTAAGAATAACGGAGTTTTCAGGTACAACAGCAGAAAAGGTTGATAAAGCTTTAAAGGATTTTAATGATAAAAATGTACAGGGCATTATTGTAGATTTACGATATAATCCGGGAGGTTTATTGTCTTCCGTAATTGAAATTTCTGATTATTTTTTAAAGGACGGTATCATTGTTTCAACGGTCGGAAGAGAAGAAAATGTGGTAAACAAAGCGAAATTTTTCACTACTCTTATAAAAGATGATGTTCCATTAATTGTTTTAATTGACAGCGGATCTGCAAGCGCTTCCGAAATTTTTGCAGGAGCAATGAAAGATAATAACAGAGCTATTTTAATCGGAGAAAAAAGTTATGGTAAAGGTTCTGTTCAATCAATTTATCAGCTTGATATTAATGAAGGATTTAAACTGACAATTGCAAAATATTATACGCCATCAGGAGTATCAATTGAAGGAGTAGGCATTACACCTGATATCAATGTAAAAGATCCGGAACTTACGGATGAAGAAAAGCTTGTATTAAAAAGGATTTATACAGATAAGGCAATTGATAAAATATTGGAAGGTAAAAAGAATCTGGATGATGCAAAATTGAATGGTCTTGTCACAGAATTACAAAATTCGGGGTATAAATTAAACACAAGAAGCTTAAAAAAATTAATTAAAAATGCAGCGGAAATAGATAAAGAAGAAAAAGATATATTTGATCTGGAATATGATCTGCAATTAAAAAAAGCCATAGAAGTTTTGGATAATCATTATTTGGAATTTAAAGATAAAAAATTTATCTTAAATAATAAAGCTAAAGGAGAATAATTTTTTGAAAACAGCTTTATATCCCGGAACTTTTGACCCCATAACATTCGGACATTTGGACATAATTAAAAGAGGCTTAAAAATATTCGATAAAATTATAATTTTACTTGCAAAAAACAGTTTGAAAAACACTTTATTTTCACTTGATGAGAGGATTTTTCAGATAAATAAGGTAATCAAAGAGGAGAATTTATCGGAAAAAGTGATTGTGGATGATTTTGAAGGTCTCACTATTGATTACTGCAAGAAAAAAAATATTTATTTTATTATCAGGGGTTTGAGGCCTCTTGTTGATTTTGAATATGAATTTGAAATGGCCATGGCAAACAGGGAAATGGGAAATGACGTTGAAACAGTATTTATTTTAACTGACCAGAAATATTTTTATTTAAGAAGCACGCTGATAAAAGACATAATCAATTACGGAGGAGAAGTGTCAGATAAAGTTCCTCAAATTATTAAAGAAGAATTATTAAAGAAATTGAAAAAAAATTAATTTTTCATATTTGAACACCCCTTCATATATACATTATATATTATTAAGTTGTTTATATTTGATGAATCATAAATATTGACAATTTTTATTTATTATTATATATTCTTTTTTTTAGTAAATTTAAATGAAAAGGGTAAAATAATATATGGCAGTACCAAAACATAAGAAATCAAAATGCAGAACAAGAAGACAGAGAAGGGTAAATATGAAGCTCATCCTGCCTCAAATGACTAAATGCACAGAATGCGGTGAATTAACACCTTCACATAAAGCATGCATTCATTGCGGTTATTATAAAGGGAATTTAGTTGTTGAGGTGGAATAATATTGAGAATAGGGATTGATATTGAATCAGGCGAAAGACCTTTTCAGGAATTAATTCGTGGAGTATTCAAATCAATTCAAAATAATTCAGATATCCAATATATCATTATTGGAAATTCAAAAAAAATAAAAAATTCTTTTCCAGAAATTGAGAATTTTAAAAACATTGAAATTATTCATGCAGATGAAATAATTTATATGCATGAAAAGCCTGTTTATGCAATTCATAAGAAAAAAAATTGTACTGTAAATATCGGCATAAAACTTATAAAAAAGAATTTAATTGATGTCTTTTTCTCACCAGGCAACACAGGAGCAACAGTTGTTTCTTCTGTTTTAAATTTGGGTATGATCGATGGAATAAAAAAACCAGCTATGGGAACATTTTTTCCAAGAATCGGCGGCGGAGAGACTTTAATTATTGATATTGGTGTAAATCCTGAAGCGAAAGTTGAAAATCTTTATCACAATGCTATTTTAGGCATAATATATTACAATCTAATATGGGAAAAATCCAATCCTTCAGTCGGTTTATTAAATATGGGAGGTGAATTTGAAAAAGGTTCTTTATTGCTGAAAAAAGCTTTTACCGTCATGAGCAATATTCCTAATTTCATAGGCAATGTTGAAGGATATAATGTTTTTAACGGGAGCGTGGATATTGTAGTCTGTGACGGGTTTACAGGCAATTCAATTTTAAAAATCGCAGAAGCAATGAAAAAGTTTTTCATTGATACTTTGAAAAATGTTTTTTCTGACAATAAAACAAAATCAAAAATACGGAATATGATGTCTTATAGTTTCAGTTTGTTTGGTTTCTATAATGAAAAGAAAAAGGTTTTAACCGATAAAATATTGCCGAAATATTTTGGTGCTGCACCTGTTTTAGGGATTAAGGGGCTTGTTATGGTAGGACATGGAGCATGTACTGCAATAGAATTGATAAATGCCATTGAATTTTCAAAAATTTTATTTAAAAAGAATTATATTGATGAAATGAAAAATAATGCAAAAAAATTACTAAAAAAAGATTGACAAAAACAATTTGATAAATTATTTTAGCTTTTGTACTAATTTACAAGGGGGATTTTAATGTCTGATATTTTTGATAAAGTAAAATCTATTATAGTAGAAAGATTAAATGTTGATGAAGGCAAAGTAACTGAGGATGCTTCTTTTATTGAGGATTTGGGCGCTGATTCATTGGATTCAGTTGAATTAATTATGCAATTAGAAGAAGCTTTTGATATTCAGATACCTGATGAAGATGCTGAAAAAATATCAACAGTTGGTGACGCTGTAAAATATATTGAAGATCATAAAAAATAATTTTTAAAAAAATATTAAAAAAAGAATCTGAATTTTAAACAGATTCTTTTTTTAATTTAGTAAAATATTTTTCAATTCACTAGAAGAGAGTCTTGTTTTGCTTGTTAGTGATAAAAGAAAAAAGAATTTAAAAGATATTCTTAAAAACATAAATATTCATTTCAGAAATTTTAAATTATTAAATTTAGCTCTTTCTCATCGTTCATATGTCAATGAAAATAATTTAAAGGAAAATAATGAAAAATTAGAATTTCTTGGCGATTCAATTTTAGGATTTGTTATTACAGAATATCTGTTTTTTAATTTTTCCTATTTGAGTGAAGGTGATCTTGCAAGGATTAAATCATTTGTAATCAGTGAAACTTCATTGACGAAAATAGCAAAAAAAATCGGATTAAATAGATATATTTTGATCGGGAAAGGCGAGGAAAGTTCAGGGGGCAGAAATAAAAAAACCATTATTTCCGATGCTTTTGAAGCTTTTTTAGCAAGTTATTATCTTGATTCAAATTTTAATAAGGTCAAGAATTTAATAATAAAATTGTTCAAACCCGAAATTGAACTTGTAATAGAAGATAAGCATGAAAAAGACTACAAGACATTGCTTCAGGAATATGTTCAAAAGGAATATAAAGAATGTCCGGTTTATAAATTAATTGGAAAAGACGGACCTGAGCATAATAAAAATTTTTATATGGAAGTTTTTGTAAAAAATAAATCATTAGGACATGGGCAGGGGAAGTCCAAAAAGACAGCTGAAAAACAGGCTGCAAAAAATGCTTATCTTAGATTAACCAGTCAAATTGTTGAGACCGATATAAAAAATACAGAAAATTATGAATAATTATTTTATTAAGTGAAATTTAAAATGATAATAAATGTCGGTAATGTTAAAATTGGTTCTGATTATATACCAATCCAGACAATGATAAAAAATCCTATTAATCAAGTTGATAAAATCATAAAAAAGATTGAATATTTATCAAATTCAGGCTGTGATTTGATCAGGGTCGCAGTACCTGACGCTAATTCGATTAAATTCTTAAAATTAATTGTAAAAAAATCAGTAATTCCAATAATTGCAGATATTCATTTTGATCATAAACTCGCTATTATGGCAGTTGATGCAGGAGTAAGCAAAATCAGAATCAATCCTGGCAATATACAAGATGAGAAAAAGATCAAAGAGATTATTGAATGTGTTAAAACCAATGATATACCAGTGAGAATAGGAATTAATTCCGGATCTTTGCCAAAACATTTAATAAAACAGTATGGAAATGATAATTTGAAAATTATGATTGAATCAGCAAGAGAAGAATTAAAGTTTTTTGAAAAATATAATTTTGACAAAATTGTTCTGTCTTTCAAATCTTCAAATGTCATTGAAACAATAAAAATCAATCAGATTGCAAAAAAAGAATTTCAATATCCCCTTCATATAGGTGCAACAGAAGCAGGGGATATAACTGACGGCACTATTAAAAACTCTATTGCATTATCATATCTTTTATTAAATGGTATTGGTGATACCATAAGGGTAAGTTTGACATCAAATGAAGAAAATGAAATCATAGTTGCAAAGAAAATATTGGAATCAACAGGTAAACGTAAATCTCTTTTGGAAATAATCAGCTGTCCTACATGCAGTAGAACAGAAATAAACATTGAAAATATAGTAAAAGATATAAAAGATAGGATAAAAGATATTAAATTAAAAAAAAGCGTAAAAATAGCAGTAATGGGATGCATAGTCAATGGACCTGGTGAAGCAATGCATGCTGATTTTGGTGTCGCCTGCGGAAAAGGTAAATCAATTATTTTTAAAAAAGGTAAAAAAATTAAAATAATTAATAATAATCGAATTTTAGACGAATTATTAATAATACTTAAAGATTATTATGAGAATTAGATTAGTTCTATTGTTTTTATTCAATATTTTTTTTCTTTTTTCAAAAGAAGTCTATGAACCAAGCTGGATCTATCTGAAAAGAGCTGAAAATTATACTGAACAGGGCAATTATTCTCAGGCTGTAATTGAAGCCAGAAAAGCAAAAAAAGCTTTTATCAATGAGAAATTAAAAGAATATTATGAAGATATCAGAATGCAATACAAAAATAAGATTGAATATGAATTGATTGTTATGGTTAATAAAAAAGAAGCAGAATTAGTTGACAATGACAACTTTCCGCAATTTCATGAAATAATGGCAGATATATACATTAAAACAAATATGCTTGATCAGGGAATAGAAGAATATAAAAAATCTTTATCTCAGAAAAAGTTTTTTGAATACAGCCAAAAAGAATTGGAAATTAAATATAAATTGGCAAATGTTTATACAATTAAAAAAGAATTTGAACTTGCTGAAATAATTTATTCTGAGATTGTCGATGAGTATTTTATGAAAAAAAATGATGAATTCTGGAGCAGAATTAAATACAATATTAAGAATGATGCATCATTAAATTTAGTTTTTAAAATTTACAGAATTGACGGAATTGAATATTTGGAAGCATTGTACAAAATCGGCAAAAGAAATGCAATTTTGCAGAGAAAGGAAGAATCTTTATATTATCTTGTCAATGCGGCAATTGTCTGGATGACCTATTATTCAAATATAATTAAGAAGTATCATTATGAATTTCAATATTCAAATCCTACAGATTTTATAAACTATATATCAAAAAAAAGATTATATGAATTTGAATCAAAAGATTATATTATGGATGAGATTTTTTATTATATAGGTTATATTTATTTATTGGAAAATCAGAGTACAATAAAAAATCATTATTTCAATTTAGCAAAGATTTTTAGTAAAAACACTGACAGAGAAGAAGAGATTCAGGCAAGAATAGATTACTTTAATATAAATCCAAATTACAGAATCAAGATTGATGAATATTAAAATGTGAATATCAATTCAATAAATACAAGTATACCATCAGGTTTAAAAACATTTTTTTCCGGTTTCTCTTTAGTGCAAAAAAAAACGAAGTAATTGATACAAATTATCAATTAACTATATTTTATATTTCTTTGTTGAGTACTATATTGATTATGGTTTGTGCGATTTGATCAAGCGGTTTAACAATGTTAATATTTTTATTTTTAATTGCAATTTTCGGCATTCCAAAAACTATGGAAGACCCCTCGTCCTGTGCAATTGTTATTCCACCTTTTGATAATATTAAACCTATATTATCCGCTCCATCCTTTCCCATTCCTGTCATTATACAGCCGATTGAGTTTTTACCGAAAATTTCTGATGTTGTTTCAAACAATTTGTCAACTGACGGTTTATGACTATTAATTGGAGGTGAATCATCCAGTTCTATTACATTGGCTAATTTTTTTTTAACGAATTTGACATGTTTATCGCCGGGAGCGATAAAAATTCTTCCTGCGGACAGTATATCATTATTTTCTGCTTCTTTTACATGCATTTTGCATATTTTATTCAAGTTTTCAGCAAATTCATAAGTAAACCCAGGAGGCATATGCTGTACGATGACAATTGGAACTGGGAAGTTTTCCGGAAAATATGGAAGCATTATACGTAAAGCATTTGGTCCGCCGGTTGAAATTCCAATTGAAATTATATTAATTTCAGGTATTGAATGAACAGGCTGTAAAAAATTTTTATAGTCAAACTCTTCTGCTATTTGGATTTCTTTGTTAAAATCATCAGGATAACTTATCTTATTCTTTAGTCTGTCTGTTGGATAGTTTCCGGGCTTTGCCAAAGCTAAAACCATCTCAGTTAGTTTATTTAAAGTTAGATTTAAATCAGATTGTGCAATATTTGGTTTTAATATAAAATCAGATGCACCTAAAGACAAGGCTTCCATTGTTATCTTTGCCCCTTTTACAGCATGAGATGATAATATTATAACTGGTATTTTATTATCTAATTTATTTTTTTCTTTCAAAAAGTCAATTCCATTCATATCAGGCATTTCAAGATCCAGAATAATCAGATCGGGATTAAGTCTCTTTAATTTTTCCAGACCAAATTTGCCGTTCAAAGCAGTTGCTGCGACTTCTATTTTTTCATGGTTGTTCAGGGCTTTTGAGATAACATTTCTCATAAATGCAGAATCATCTATTATCAAAACTCTTATGGGATTATTTTTCATGTTAATCCCTCATTTTTTATATAAATACATGCATTGCCTAATTTTTTAAAAATAAATTTAGTTTTCATCCCAAAAAGAGACTCTGAATGACCTATAAAAAAATATCCGAATTTATTCATTGTATTGTAAAAAAGATCCACAACTTCCTGCTGAGCTTGTGCATCAAAGTATATAATTACATTTCTACAGAAAATTATATCAAACTCTTTTTTTGTAGGTTCATTCATGATATTATGATAGTCAAACTGGATCAACTCTTTAATAGAGTCTTTTACGTAGTAACCATTGCTGATTTGTATCATATACTTTTCAAGATATTTTTTAGGGATCTCTTCGGTTTTTTCCTTTGAATAAAAACCTTCTTTGGCTTTTATCAATACATTGAAAGAAATGTCACTGGCAAGGATTTCAATTTTCCATGAACTATCAAAAAAATCTTTTACCACCATTGCTATTGAATATGCTTCTTCACCGGTTGAACAGCCAGCACTCCATATCCTGATAAATTTTGTTTTATTTTTTTTTTCTTTTAAATCAGGTAGGACATGATTTTCAAGTGTCTCAAAATGAACTTTATATCTGAAAAAATTTGTTAAATTTGTTGTAACAGAATCTATCAGATTTTTTAATTCATCTTTATCGTTTAATATTAATTTATGATAAATTTCAAGCTTTTCTATATTAAGTTTTTTTAATCTTTCTTTTAATCTTATCTCCAATATAGGCTTATTGGTTGGTGTAAAATTAATCCATGATTCATTATAAATAATATCCCTGAATATTTTAAATTCATGATCTTTCAATTTATCAAACATTCCAGATTACCCTAAAAATTAATATTATAAGCATTAAATTGATTTTAGCATATTATTTTTTAAAAAATTTATTTTTTTATATTTATTTATGAATATAAATTTAAAAATAAAAAATTATCAATCAACAAATTCTTGGCAGCATATTGCCGGTCAATTTATCAAGTATTCTATATCCTCCAATTTGAGTATTTAATATTACTTTTCCTTTTTCTTTTTTAGTTGCCTTTCCTATTATTCTTGAATTTTTGCCTATATTGGTGTTTTTTAATTTTTTTAACAGCTTTTCACTGGACCTTCTTGAAATTACTATTAAAATTTTTCCTTCATTTGCCATATATAAAGGATCAAAACCTGTCATTTCACATATTGCTTTTACTTCATTTTTAATCGGCAGACTTTTTTCATCAATAATGAATGAAAAATCACTACCTTCAACGAATTCGTTTAATGTTGTCGCAATACCTCCTCTTGTCGGATCCCGCATGATTTTGATCTCATGATTTTTTATGAATTCATGCATTGCGTCATAAATTTGTAACAATGAATCACAGTCACTTGTAACACTGCTTGTTATCGGGAAATCTTCTCGTGATAATAGTATAGATACACCATGATCACCAATATCTCCATTTATTATGACAACATCATTTTCATTAATATATGATAGATTCAATTTTATATCATCATTAATTATACCAATACCTGAGGTATTTATAAATATAGAGTCAACTGATCCTTTTTCAACAACTTTTGTATCTCCAGTCACTATTGATACATTTGATTGATCGGCTGCAGTTTTCATTGATCTTACAATTTTTGATAAATCTTCAAAATCATAACCTTCTTCAATTATAAAACTTGAACTTATATAAAGGGGTTTGGCACCGCTTACAATTAAATCGTTGACAGTTCCGCATACAGCTAATTTACCAATATCACCGCCTTTAAAAAAAACAGGCTTAATGGTATATGAATCTGTGGTAAAGGCTATTTTTTTATCTTGAATATTTAGTACTGCAGAATCATTAAGCTGATTTAATATATTATTATCAAAAATTTTTTTAAAAACATCATTTATTAATTCTGAAGTAAATTTTCCGCCATTTCCGTATGCTAATGTTATTTTATTATTACTCATTTATAACTCCTTCTAAAGTACTTTTTTACAGAGCGCAAGCAGACTGTGAAAAAACTAAAAAGTAAATATTCCTTCCAAAGATGCTTCTCCTCCGAATCTGTTCACTCTGTCAAGTGTTAATTGACTGTAATCAACACTGTAACCGAATTTCAACTGACTGAATAATGAAAAATTTTTATTGAATTTATACCCAAGTCTTGTTGTGAATAATAAATCGATGGGGTTGTCAATTTTAAACACCGGCAGATTATCAAATCGTATATGGAAGTTTGATTTGATTTCCAACTGATAGCTCATATCAAAACCATACAGATTATATGTAATTACATTTCTTTTATAAAAACTTTTATATATTAAAAATATTAAAATAAAATTATGTTCAGAAATTTTTCTATCATAACCATCGTAAATTATTTGTGAATGGATAAATGATGATTCAAAATCTATATTATTTGACGTATTAAAATTAAAATTTATCATGTTGTCTGTTTTATATGTATTATAGATATTGTCCAAGGTCAACTCAAATTCAGTTGAATAATTTAATTCGGTAGAAGTAAATAAATTTGTTCCGAGTTCAGTTGTTGACTCTATACCGAATTTTAAAATGTAACTGGATGTATATAAAGTTGAATTGGTTAATTTTTCAGTTATATCAGTATAGAAAGAATTAGGGATAAAATAAATATTATTTAAATAAATCGACCAATCCCACTTTAGAAATATATTGTCTTTTAATAAATCATATTTAATTGAATCACTGTATATGGTTTTATTATTTGATTTATAAAGTGATGAAAAGGGAGGAAAGAAAAATACAGGAGTTGTATTATTGATTATTGTGTTAAACTCGTTGAAATAATTTTGCCAGTATATTGTTTTATAATAATTTGAATAATTATTGCTTACGTTCCTCTGGTATTTTATTATAAAAAAACTATTCTCTCTTTCCAAATATTTTAGTATTACATTAAATTGTATACTGTTGTAATAATCTAAAATAAAATTATAAATATCATTTGTAAATATATTATTGCCTTTAAAATTTATTAAAAAGTTATGGGTAAAAAAAACAGGTTTTATCAAATAACCGCCTGAGTTCAGGTTTAATTCCTGTTCTTTATATTCTCCATGATCAAAAAATTTTATAAAATCGTTTTTAAAAAGATAAGCTAAATTGTCCAGAGAAAAAAAGCCTTCCAGATTATTCCCGGATAAACTGCTTGTTATCCTGTAATTTGTATTTTGAAATAAATCATATATTTTAATATTATAATTGGCATAAAAACTGGATGTGGTATATATAAATGTACGTTTATTGGAATTAATATCATATCCTATATTAAATTTTATTTTTTCAAAATCAGAACCCGATTCCAAGGTTAATTTTCTGTCTTCATTTTTATTATTTATATCAGTATATAAATTGGCATCAAAAATATTTGTTTTACTGTAATCATAAAATATTAAAAAAGTGACAGGTGATATTTTATTTTTAAACCTATTTAATTTTATTGTAAGCTCTTCCCCTGAATTATAAACTCCATCTTCTCTAAAAATAAAATCAAGTTTTGTATTTAAAAAATAATTAATTTCCGTTAGTGTGTAATGAAATGTTATATCATTAGTTAATGCATGATCTTTTGATTTTATCAATTCTTCTTTCAGAAAATTTTTTGTATTGAATAAGATGTTCCATTGCAGATAAGGTGAACTGAATACTGTAAAATCCTTTTTTAAAACAGTCAGTTCAGGTTCATGATAATTAAAGCTGTTTTTTGTTCCGAATCCAAAAGAAGGGACAGCTTCATCCATAAAGAATTCATCCATATAAATAACATTATCAGCAGTATCAGTAGATTCATTGGTAAATTGGATTTTTATTTTGTTGATCAATTTATTACATTTTGAATAATGATCAAATGTGTTGAAATAAAAATCCAGTTTATGCCATCTATTATTGCTTAAATCATCAAGGCTTTTTGTTATCTGAATGTTTTTACCGTCTGTATCCTTTAAATTTATTTCTATTCTTCTTCTTGTTTCATCCTTTAAAAGTATAAACATTGATAGTTTGTTAAAATTTGATATATCGATCGGATAACTGAATTCCTTTTCAATGTAAAATCTTTCATTTTGAATTAAATTGATCCTTAAAGTTCTTTCCCTGAATCTCTGAAAATGAAGCTTTGAATCAATTTCACTGTTTTTTACTGAGAAAATATGATCTAATAGATAGTCGTCTTCAACAGGCGATATTTCTGCAGCTTCGGAATTTAACAATACCTTATCATAATCCCATCCTGACTCAATAAACCTTATCTGGTTGATAATAAAACGTCCTGATGCACCTGAAGAAGTTGTTGGTGAATAAAGGGTAAGTCTAATGCCTCTTAAACTTTTTAACCTTTGATTATCTTCTATTGAGAAATTTATATTATTATATTTATCTGTTATCTCATAATAATAATTAGAAGTTTCGGTATTAATAAATCTTGTAATTTGGGAAATATCATCACCATCCAGAATACCGTTCCCGTTAAAGTCATTGGTTGATTTTCTACCGTCATTTTTACCCTTATACATATAAAATCCGCCGCTTTCATCAATATAATATCTTATGCCTTCATCAAGAGTTTCTTCCTGAATTAAAGAATCACCTGTATTGTATTCCTCGGAAACTTTACCTCCGTCAATATAAAGCCTTACTTCACCGCTTAAGCTTGCCCTTTTTAATGCAATATTCAAACCATTGTATTTACTGAAATCAATCAATTCATTCATACTGCTAACAGGTATAACAATGCTAACTGCTTCACCCGGATCAAGTTCAAATTCGGTAATCAAAGACAAAGTGTTTGTCTTATCTGTATAATCTTTTTGATAATAATTATAGGTAAAACCGTCTGATGAAGAATAAGGACCAATATTGGCTCCATTTGTATAATTATCTCTATCAGGAGCTTCATTGTCATAAATTGATAAAAAGCTCACCCCCTCTGTTTGTCCATATTTATGCATATTTCTGTAAAAGATTCTTCCTTTTGTTGCTCCGGTCATATCGGCAAATATTGTGTCAGGAGGAATGTTAACCGGATACCAGTTGGAATAATGCATATCAAGTTTTTTCCCTTTTAAATCCTGTTCAAAATCTTCGATTAATGTCACTCCCTTTAGTTCGGGATGGTACATAGAAAAACCTGCGCTCAGATCAAAACCAAGTTTTGAGTTTTTAGTGGTCAACATGGAACTAAAATCTGATGTTAGATTTACAAAATATAATAATTCCATTGAATGCATTTTATTGTAATAGCTGTCCTCCCAGAGTTTTATAGGCATTTTATACCAGAGAGAATCTCCGATGATCAGATATTTGTTTATCCTGAACTGATTTTTTAAAGCAAAAGTAAGGTTATATGAATCCTCTTCTTCAGTTAAGTAGTAAACCTCAATGATATCCGAATCTAAAACATCAAAATTTACAGTAATACTTTGACTGATCTGGTCATAATAATATTTTGACTGATCAAGCAATAAAGTATTATAAAAGACTTTTATACTGGAAAAAACCGGTTTATTGGTTAATTTCAGTTCCTTGTTTCTTAAATAACATATAAAGTCGATCATATGGGTACTTAAATTATTAGTAGGAGTGTAAAATGTTGAATAAAATTCAACAGGGTCCACATAATCATAAAAAGGATAAATATTATTGAATGTACCTTTTTGACTGCTTTTAGAAACTCTTAAACAGCCTGTAAACTCATCAAAAGTTATTTTAAAGCCGGTTTCTTTATTATTATTTTTTGTATAAATGTCTGCATTGAAACGTGTGATTTTAGAATTAGGATTAGCTATTTTATATGAATTTTTTTCTTCAAAAACAGAGTATTCATTTATAAATGATAAAATCAAATAATCCTTACCTGAACCTGATGTAAAATAATCATTAAAATCAGAAAAATCTGTTGCATTAAAATCTATATTACCATAAACTCCATTTATACCGCATGGATCACCGTAACCTACTTTGTAAATTGAACCATTAACATTCACTTCATAAAAAATGATCAGTAATTTATTATAAGAGCTTTCCCTTAACTTAAGAAAACCATTTGCATAATCTATTACATAATCATAATTTTCCATCAATTTTATACACTTTTTTCCATTATCAAGAATAAGATCAGGATTATCTATTGTGATTATTTTTGGATCATGCAGATATACTTCAACACTGCTGGTTAAATTTTTGTCAGGCAGATAATAATATAATCCTCTTTCATATTGATTCGATAATAATCTGTCGTCAATTTCAATACTATTTCCTTTGAATTTATCCACTTTTGGTTTTACTGAGTCAAATTGGACATCAAATCGTCCTTTATAAAATCGATTGCCCCAGTCAAATCCAAAATTAATATCCTGAGGTCTGCCGCCTTTTAACTCTCTGAATGAATTAACCTGAATTTCATCAGGTTTATTTGTTATATATAAGCTGTTAAAAAACCTATTATGTTTATACTTAAAGGTGAATTCGGTGTCCTCAGCGTTGTCATTGAAAAAAAGGTGAAAATATATTCCTGATGTTGTAGTCCAGTCAAGACTGAACAATCTTGACTGATCAAATATTATGCCTTCTACTATTCCTGGATATGTTAATATCCATTTTAATTCATCAGGATAAACTGTAAAACCAAAAGCATATCCCAATTTTATTTTCCAGTACCCTAATATCTTAATATCTCCGTCAATTTTGCCGATTCTAAAAGAAAATGATGGTGGTTTGTCTGATGTTTCATCTTTAATGTTTTCTGATAAAGAGGGAACCTGAAGATATAAATTATAATTTTCTAATTTTATATTTGAATATAAAATAATTAAATTATTTAATATAATAATAATGATTATTATTTTTTTCATAATAATTATTTATAATTATATATCATAATTATATAAATAAAAGTTAAATAATTTTAATTAAATTTGTTTAACTTGATTTAGGGTTTTTATGAAAACTGAAACTGAAGAAATGATGCAAAATTTTATTATCCGATTGATCAATAATCCTTGCTTTAAGGATTATACTCCTTTGTCAATAGAAGGAAATATAATACAATTTTTTATTCAAAATTTCAAAGCATTACAAGTTACAATAACTTCTAATGATTATTTTTCAACATTAAACAGGGATCAGATAGAAAGTTTGTTTTATAAAAAACTTTTAAATGAAATTAATAAATTATTAATAAATCATATAACTGATGTTATTAAAGAAAAAGTTGATTTTAAA
Source organism: Spirochaetota bacterium (assembly GCA_016935915.1). GTDB lineage: Bacteria > Spirochaetota > GWE2-31-10 > GWE2-31-10 > JAFGQB01 > JAFGQB01. The sequence continues at coordinate 64,973 of JAFGQB010000034.1, read as the reverse complement.
TTTTTAAATAATTTGTTAATGAGAGATTATCTTCATGATTTATATCAAAAAGAGATATTAAAATTAATTGAAGAGAATTTAATCTATCATGAATTCAGAGTTAATTTAGAAGTTTTTTTGATATTGCTTGATTATAATATAATAGATGAATATTGTTATGAGATATTTAAAAGAAAAACCTATATATCAAATGAACTATTAATTACTGAAAAACTAGACATGGAGCCAAACATGATATGTAATTATATTAAAATAATAATATTATTGGCAATTATAGGTTATATTAAAGATGAATCGTTTAATTTTAATCTGTTGGAAAAAATAAAATCAATGAAACAAATTACTGTTAATGATTCTCTGCAGAAAGAGTATTATGAAAACATAATTAGGAAACATATCAGGAATTTCTCGATATTTCCTGATGAGCTTGTAAAAAGGTCAGTTGGATTTCATATTAATTTTAATAATAATAGAACAATTTATGGCACGGCCAGATTAGCAAGAATATTATTTACTATGGCTTTCAATTATAATCCAAAGAAAAAAAAGGATAATGGAGCAGACAGCTATTTCAAAAGCTGGTTAAATCTTGAGAAAAAAAATTATAAACATTTTGGTTTGGATATTGATATGGTTGATGAATTATATAGTATTACTTGTAAAAATAAATGGTGATAAAGGATTAAGATAAAATGGAAGAGAATAGAAGCAATTTTTTTTATTTATTTATCGAATTATCTGTTCTTTTTATGATTTTACTTGTAATTATACAAACATTTTTGGAAGATTTTTCTGTATATAAAGGTTGGTCATTGGATTTGGTTGATAAAATAAAATTATCAGCTGTTTTTTTTGATTTGTTTTTTACTTTTGAATTTTTAACAAGATTTATAGACAGAATAACCAAAGGAAAAGGTTTTTTTTATTTTTTTTGCGAAAACGGCTGGATTGATTTTATATCTTCAATCCCTCTGCTATTATTAATTTCGCTGCCGGAATTTTTACTTCAAATAAAAGGTTTTAATCTATATTCTGTTTTTATTGAATATACTAAAGTTTTTTGGTCTTTTTTGGCAGTTGATATGACATTGTTTAAATTTATCAAAGCTGTAAGGATTATCAGGATTTTAAGATTTGCAAGAGTTTTAAAAATTTTTGGGAAAATAAAAAGTTTTGTTTCTGATACAGTTCAACGTCAGATTGCTGTAATTTCAACAATTGTAGTAACCAGTATCATCCTGTTTTTTTTAATATTGAATGTTTTTCAAGAGTATGGTCTTTTACCTAAGCAAAATAACAAGATTCTAGATAATGAATTGACTTTAAATAGGATGATTGTAAATAACTATAATTATAATAATGAAATAAATTTCAGTGCAATTTTAAATAATATGTTAAAAAATAATGATAGCATTATTAAAATTTTGATAAATGGAATACCTGTTTATGAAGCAAATGAAAGCAAAAAAAAATATATGAAATATAATTCAATGAATGATTCTGATTATGTTATTAAATATGATTATGATCTTCCTGTTAGTCAGATTATTTCAATTTATTATTCAAGGTTTCAGACAAAAAAATTAGAAGCATTTAATAATTTAATAATGTTCAGCCTGATAATAGTTGTTCTCTTTTCAATAATTATTATTTATACAAAAATATTTAAATCATCAATAGCGGATCCTGTTTTCGTTATGAGAATGGGATTTGAGAAAATAAATTATGTATATAATGTCAAAATAAGGAAACATTTGGAAGATGATGATATATTTATATTGGCAAATGATTATAACAATAGATGGCTTCCTGCAAAAATGAGGAAAATTAATGAAATAAGAGACAATAATATAAAATTGAAATTATCAGATGTAATAAAGGATTTTAAAGAGATCAAATAATTAATATAAAGAGGAATATAATGTCAACAAAAGTTATTTTAAAATTATTGGTTACAATAATTATGTTTTTTATCATAGGTTTAGTGTATTTAATTTATTATTCTAAAATAGAAGACAAATATAATAAAACTTTAAATAAAATCATTAATGAAGTTCATTACAATATTATGAACAATAAAATAGATGAAATTGAAAAAATTAAAATTCCTGGAAATACTATTATAACCTTATGGATGAAAAGTCAAAGAAGTCAATGGATTCCAATCATCGTTGATAAAAAAATTATCAGACCAAACATTTTAAAAGAGTCAAAAGACATTCCGAAAATACCTTCTTCATTTAAAATTATAACAAAACAGCTTATGATTGATATAAGAAGAGATGGATACAACTATTTGATATGGAGTAATAGATTTAATTATAATTTTATAGTTAAAAATATTATTTTATTATTATTATATATAATTGCAGGATATATTATTTTAATAATGATATTTGAACTATTAATTAATCCGGAAAAAACATCTTATCAGTTTAATGAAAGTGGAGGAAACTTTATTGAAATAAGTAATAAAAGCCAAAATGAACTTTTAAATGATTATAAAAATCTGTGGTCAAAAAATTTTAAAATTTCTAATAATTTTAAAAATAATTTTCCTTTTGTAAAAATCTATAATCTTATCAGTTTAACTATTAAACCAATTGATTATTTAAAGGAATGTTTACAGATTGCACAAAACTATTTTCAATGGAATAATTCTAATTTTTATATTTTTCAAAACAATATATTTTTTGACATTTATAATAATGAAACTTTAAAGGAGTCATATTTAAAAATAGCAGAAAATTCAAGCTGCAAAGGGGATATTTATATCCCTTTATATCCATATAACAAAAATAATATTTTTGGTTTTTTATATTTTAACTGGACAAAAGATGCAGATTTAAATATTGCTGATATAATATATTTATTAAAATTCATATTTTCAGATAAAGCAAAAAATATATTTATTTTTGAAAATGAGGCAGAAAAAGTTGTCAATATTGTAAACCAGATGATGGAAAAAGATAATAACAATGAAGTGTTTTTTAGCGTAATAAAAGCAGATAACAGGGAGAAAATAATAAATAATTTAAAAGTAAATCAGAAAGAAAAATTAAATAAAAAGTTAAAAGAATTAATAAATTCAAAATTCAATGATATAAATTTTGCACAAATAAATGACCTGTTCTATATTTTTTTTGGAGAATGTGAAAAAAAAGAAGTCATGATATCACAGATAAAAGATTTTATTTCAAATATTGAAAACCAGAACTTTAATATCGATAATGAATATGGGAATATTGCAATCACTTATTCATGCGGAGTATCATTTAAAAATAAAAGAAATATTCATGCGGTTACTTTAATAAAAGAAGCTGAAGCTAATTTTAATAATGCAGAAAATAACGGTGGTAATATGGTCTTATTTAATTAAAAAAAAATTATTAAATATTATTTTTGTTATATATTACCTTGAGCACATCATCAAAATAATCAACATAATTAACAATCATACCCTTTTTTAAATGATCAGGCAAAAGATCGAAATCTCTTTTATTATCCTTTGGAAGAATGATTTCAAAAATTCCAACTCTTCTTGCGGCAAGTGTTTTTTCTTTGACACCGCCTATGGGCAGAACTTTTCCTGTCAGTGTAATTTCACCTGTCATGGCAATATCGTTTCTGACCGGTTTATTCATTACTAGAGAATATAAAGCCAATGCCATGGTAATACCTGCTGATGGCCCATCTTTTGGCGTTGCTCCTGCAGGAACATGAAGATGAATAAAGTTTTCGTCAAAAAAACAGACTTTTTCACTGTCATTTTTACATAATTTTGCTTTGATGTATGAATAGGCTATTTCTGAAGATTCAAGCATTACTTTGCCTAGTTGTCCAGTCTGTTTAAAACCGCCTGTTTTAGATTTACTGCCGGAGGCTTCTATATACAATGTGGCTCCTCCCATACTTGTCCATGCCAGTCCTAAAGTTACTCCCGGTATACCTTTATTATATAGTTCTTCATCAGAAAAAATAGGTTTTCCTAAATATTTTTCAATATTTTTTAAAGTTATTGTTGCAGGTTTTATTTTACCTTCAGCATGCATAAAAGTTGTTTTTCTCATGATTTTTTTAAGCTGTTTTTCCAGATTTCTGATTCCTGCTTCTCTAGCATATTTGTCTATAATAAATTTAATCGTTTTATCACTTAAACTAATATCATTTTTATTTAATCCATGTTCATTGATCTGTTCAGGTAATAAAAATTTTTTTGCTATCTGCAATTTTTCTTCAAGTATATAACCTGAAAGATGCATAATCTCCATTCGGTCGATTAATGCCGGAGGTATAGTATCCAGCTGGTTTGCTGTTGTAATAAATAATATATTAGAAAGATCATACCGAATATCCAAATAGTGGTCCAAAAAATCCCTGTTCTGTTCAGGGTCTAATACTTCGAGCAAAGCACTGGCTGGATCACCATGGAAACTAGCACCAATTTTATCGATTTCGTCTATCATGATAACAGGATTGGTGGTTTGAATTTTTTTCAGGCTCTGGATTATCTTCCCTGGCATGGCGCCTATGTAGGTTCTTCTGTGTCCTTTTATTTCTGCCTCATCTCTCATGCCTCCCACTGAAAATCTGAAAAACTTTCTGTTCAAAGCATCTGCTATTGATTTTCCTATCGATGTTTTGCCGACACCCGGAGGCCCAACAAGACAAATTATTGATCCAGATAATTTTCCTCTTTTTTTTGCCGTACTAATGAATTCCAGTATTCTTTCTTTTATATCATTTAAACCGTAATGTGTTTTATCAAGTATTTTTTTTGCCTTCTGTATGTTCAACTGGTCTTTACTGAAAATACCCCATGGAAGTTCTGTTATCCAGTCCAGATAAGTTCTTACTATATGATATTCGCTTGATCCCTGTTCTAACAGCTTTAATTTATTGAGTTCGTCAGTAACTACTTTCTCCGCTTCTTCTGATAGTTTTATTTTTTTAATTCTGTTTTCAAATTTTTCAATTTCAGCAGATTTGTCATCCTTTTCCAGTCCAAGCTCTTTTTTTATTAATTTAAGCTGTTCATGAAGAAAGAATTTCTTTTGCTGTTGAGAAATTTTTTCATCAATGCTTTTTTTAATTTTATCCTGCAATATTGAAACTTCTATTTCTTTTTTTAATATTATAAGAAGTTTTTTTGCCCTGTTTAAAAGATTTACCGTTTCGATAAGTTCCTGTAGTTGTTCTGATTCGGCTGTGGTCATTGAAGCTATTAGATCCAGTACTTTACCAGGTTTTTCACTGGAAATGTTGGACATAAGCATCCTTAACTGTTCATGAAACAATGAGTTTAATTTTAATAATTCCTTAACACTGGATATAATTTCTAAAGTATATGCTTTTAATTCTTCGCTGTTTTCATCAGCAATATCTTCAAAGTACTCAACTTTCCATTTTTTTATCGGCTCCTGCTCAATTTCATTGACTTTTTTAAATCGTTTTATACCTTGAATTAATATTTGGATAGCGTTTTCTTCAAATTGATTAATTTTGTGAATTTTAGCAATTGTACCATATTCATAGAGTTCCAGATTGGAAATATCTCTGTTTTCTACATCCTGTTCTTTTGCCAGTACAGTACCAATTAGTTTATTGTTTCCTTTTGTTGCTTCTTCAATTGCTTTAACAATTTCCTTACCTGAAATAATCAATGGTATCATCATACCTGGAAATAAGGGTCTATTGAACATTGGAATAATTATTAATTTATCAGGAAAAATTTCTTCTGCAAGAACTATTTTGTTGTCATTATCTGAATTATTATTTGTGTCAATGTTTTTTTTGATTTTTTTCTTTAATTTATCCATTTCTAAACTCCGGATTTTAATAATAAATTTTTACCCATTGTATATTATAATTAATTTAATAAATGAATGAAGTAATATAAAATTAATTACAAAAAAATTAATCCTTTATATTCTTTAAAAGTATTAATAATTGTATTCTTTTATATAAATAAAAGACAAAAATTACCGACTCATTATGGATCTATAATTAGAATTCATGAATTTTAAGTCATATACATACAATTTAAATAATTGTCATTATACTTTACAATTATTTTATTTTTGCTGAAATTTTTATTATTAAAAGATAGATATTATACCAGCAATCTATTTTTTAAAAAATGATTTTTATATATCATAATAAATTTTCAACAGCTTTTATTATACTTTCTTTTACTATTGGTTTTGTTAAGATTTGGTAATTATTTTCAGGAATTAAACCGTTCAATTTTTCTAAAAATACAATTGAATCACCCATTGCTGTTATAAATATTATTTTAATATTTTTATTTAAGCTAAATAATTTTTTTGCAGTATCAACGCCGTTAACTTCAGGCATTGTGTAATCAATAGTTATTATATCAGCTTTATTGTTCTTATAACATTCTATTCCTTCATTACCGTTGAACGCAAAATCAGAAATTCCAAAACCGAGTTCTGTAAAAAAGACAGCCAAATAATAATGGACATAAATAGAATCATCAATAATTAAAACTTTTTTTGAATTTTTATTTTTGTTCTTAAGAGTTTTCAATTTTTGTTTGATATGTATCTGATTAATTTCCATTCTTTCTTTTCTCAAAATATCCAAAATGTTGACAAATATTATTGAATCAATGTCATTGTATTTGTCCATGCCATTGATAGTCAAGATTGTTCTGATATTTTCTTCTTTTTCTTTTATTTTATTTAAAGGAACTTCAAACCATTTGCTTAAATCATTTAAAGAATCTTTGAGACATTTTATTTTAAAGACAGGTAATAATATTGTCATAATCGTGCCGCCGTTTGGATTATTATTGATCAGTAATTTACCCCCTTCTTTTTCGACAATATTATTTGTTATAAATAAACCAAGCCCCATACCGTCTACTTTCAAGTTTTTTTTGCTTCTGTAATATTCTTCAAATATTTTATTTTTATCATCTTCATTTATTCCAATACCTTCATCGATTATATTTATTAAGATTTCATAATTATTTCTTTCAAGTTTAATTTCTATTATCGAATCTACAGGTGAATATTTAATGGAATTTTCCAAAAGATTTGATATTGCATTTTTTATTAAGGGAGAAGTCTCTACAAAATACAAATATTTTGAGCCGCATGTTAATTTTATTCTTTTAAAATCTGTTAAAAAAACTCTGTCTTTGGTAACTCTTATTTTATGTATTATATCAACTAAAGAATTTATCCTCTTTTTATTTTGTATAAAAGAGATAGCTTCCATATTAATTTCAAAAAGTTCATTTACAGAGTCTTCAAGCAGAGATTTAATTGGATCATTTGGACATTCATTTAACAATGTTTTAATATTAAAAAAAATATTTTTTGTGTCATGAGCCAGTATATCAAGACTGACTGTGAATATTTTTTTTTCTGTTAATAATTTTATCTCATATTCCTTTAATATTTCTTCTTTTAAACTTAAATCTTCTATTTTATTTTTGATTTTTAAAAGCTGTTTTATTTTATATGTTATTAAACTTTTTGAATTTTTAATTGAAATATAATCCCATCCGCCTGATTGATAAGCATTTGTTATATTTGCATCATTTTCATTTTCAAGCAGTATTATAATTGGTAAATTTTCATATAATTTGATATTTGTAATTATATAATTGAAATTTATATATCTAAAGTTGATTATTATTATATCGAATTTATTAAAACCGATAGAATTTTTTATATTATTTATATCAATATTTTTTTCAAAAAATAAAAGTTCAAAATCTTTACTATTGTTTAACAGGTCAATTATAATTTTAGCTGTTTTGTAATTGTCATCTATCAGCAATATTTTTGATTTCATAGTTCATAAGATTTTTGTAAATAAGAAAAATTATCTTATTTAATTTAAATTTATTTTAAACTGCATAAATAGTCAAGTAATATTATTAATCTTAAAAAAATCTTAATATTTTTGACAAAAAATTTAAAAAATTATATTTTATTTGTTTATTATATTATTAAAAAATAATTTTAAATTTAATAAAGATTAAATTCTTTTTTATTATTTAAAAATTTTTTATGATTTTTATAAAGGATAGAATTAATTGTGACAATGGCAAAAAAAAGAAGTAATTTAAAAAAAAGGAAAAAAGATAATAATCACCGAAAAAACACAAGAAAACGGAGAAATCAATTCAAATTAAAATCAAATTATTTAAGATATATGACTTTTTTAATTATAATTTTCTTGATTGTTTTTACCGTAATTTATGCTGTATTTATTTTTCCATATACATTGAATAATAAGATTAAAGAAGAACTTATAGATCTTTATAAGCCTGTAATATATGATGAAGCAGATTTTTATATATTAAAATTATCAAAAAAACCAGATTTGTTACAACAAAATAAAGTAATTAATGTTATAAAAAATAAATTTGGACTTGATCTCAGATTTAATAAAATTGCAAATAACGAAAATAAAGGTATAAATGAGATTGTTTTTTATAAGAATAATAAATTGTTCAAAGAGATTAAAATTTTTTATATATATTGGGATGAATCAATTGGTGTTGATTTTTATAATGCGATGCTAAATCAGAAAAGAAAAGCAGGTTATAATAAATATGATGATCATGATATTATTGAAAAGAAAAAAATGAAAATTAAAAAAGATAAATTGAAACTTCCTGAAAATAATAAATTTAAATATTCAAGATTTCAAAGATCAGATGATTTTGACAATAAAGCTAAGATTGCAATTATAATAGATGATCTTGGCTACAGTTATAATTCTACATATGAATTTTTAACCTTAGGATTTCCTGTAACATTTTCATATATTCCGGAAACTGAAAGCAATAATAAGATTTATAATTTGTTCAAACATTTCGGGTATGATCTTTTGCTTCATTTGCCTATGGAACCCCTTAAAGGGAAACAATATGTTGAAAAGAATGCTATTTTTACTGATATGAAGGATGATGAAATAGAGAAAAGAATTAAAACCTATCTTATTAATTATCCAGATGTTATAGGACTGAACAATCATATGGGTTCAAAAGCTGTAAATGATCCAAGAATTATGAATATAATTTTTAGAAATATTAAAAAAAAGAATTTATTTTGGGTGGATTCAAAAACAACGTTAAATTCCATATCAAAAGATATTGCTGAAATTCATGATTTGGAATATTATAAGAGAGATGTTTTTCTTGATAATGAAGATGATGAAAAAACAATAAGATTTTATATGGATAAATTGGTGAATAAAGCGAAAAAAAACGGATATGCGATAGGTATAGGGCACATACAATCCGAAAAGTTAGCATATGTTCTTAAGGATTATTACAATAACAAAGAGAAGCTTGGTATAGAATTTGTTTGTGTTAAAGATTTAAAATCGGAGTGATTATGTTAATTTTGGGCATAGAATCGACTTGTGATGAAACCTCTGCAAGTGTTGTGGAAAACGGTAAAAAAGTTTTGTCCAATATTATTTCTTCTCAGGTCAATGAACATTTAAGATGGAAAGGCGTAGTACCTGAACTTGCATCAAGACTTCATCTGGAAAAGATCATTCCTGTAATTGATGAAGCCGTTAAGATATCTAGGGTAAAATTAGAAGAAATTGATTTATTTGCATCTGCCAATAGACCTGGATTAATTGGCGGACTGCTTATCGGTGTCAGTACCGCCAAATCTTTGGCATGGAAATTAAACAAACCATTTATTGCAATTAATCATATAGAGGCTCATTTATATTCTCCTCATCTTGAGAATGATATTAAGTTTCCTTATATTGGATTACTTGCATCGGGTGGTCACACATTGATAATATATGCAGATTCTTTTATCAAATATGAAGTTTTAGGAACAACAATAGATGATGCTGTAGGGGAGGCTTTTGATAAGGTAGCAAAATTTTTTGATCTTGGCTATCCCGGAGGACCTGCTGTAGAAAAAGCGGCATTAAGCGGTGATGAAAAAACCTTTGACTTTCCCATATCTAACCTGTATAAGTCACATAGAATTTATGATATGAGCTATTCGGGTTTGAAAACAGCGGTGATACATCATTTGAAGAAATTTTTAAAAAAAGATTTATATACTGTTAATGATATTGCCGCATCATTTCAAAAAAGAGCTTTTGATGTGCTTATTAAAAAAGTAATATCAGCCTGCAAAAATTTTAATATAAACAATATAGTGGTTGCCGGAGGAGTGGCTGCTAATAATTATCTAAGAGAACAGTTTTATAAACTTGAAGGCTATAATATTTTTTTCCCGAGTTTGAAGTTTTCTACAGATAATGGAGCAATGATTGCAGGATATGCTTATCATAAATATAAAGAAACTGGTGGTGATGATCTTTCAATCGGTGTATCATCAAGAGTCTTGGGATATAAAAGTTCATTAAATACCTGAGGATCATAATTTATTTTTGGATGTTGCCGCAAAATCAGAAATGCAGCCAGCATGTTAAAGATTTAGGATTTGAAATTTTTAATTATTGTTATATATAAAAAGAAATTTAATCTGGTATTATTAAAGAAGGACTAAATGTCATTAAATTGTGTTGAAATCGAAGAAATTATCAAAATAATTCCTAAAACAGGTATAATTAGAAAGTATTATCAGCCTGACAGATATACATTGATCATAAATTTTTTAAGTAAAGATTCTGATAATTATTTATATATTAATGTCGCTGATAAATACAATCGGATTTTTATGATTGATAATATAGAAAATTTTAAAATACAGAACAGGTTTTCACTTTTTTTGAATGCAAATTTCAGCGGTGGCATCGTAAAAAATATTTATCAGCAAAATTATTCAAGAATTGTCTTTTTTGAATTTCAATTTCAGGATAGCATATATAATTTTATTTTCAGGCTATGGGGAACAGGTGGTAATGTGATTTTGATTGATTCGGATACAAAAATCATAGAATGTCTAAGAAGACTTCCGGGAAGATCGGAATGGCCCAATGAAAAGTTTAAAATTAAGAATTTTTCAAATGACAGTGATTTGTCTAAATATTCAATCAGGGACCAATTTGATATAAATGATTTGAATAATTCAATAAAATTATATTATTTAAATCTAATTGAAAATACGCATTTTATTAAAAAAAAGGAATATTATATAAAATTATTAAGTTTAAAATTACAATTTTATAAAAATAAACTTAAAATATTGAATAATCAAATTGATGATAATAATTATGATAACTATAAGAAATTCGGCGATTTGCTCCTTGCCAATATATATAAATTAAGAAAGGGTATGTCGGAAGTTGAACTTAAAGATTTTGATGATGATAAAATGTTCAAAATACCTTTGTCTGCAGAATCAAGTCCCAATGAAAACATTGAAAAATATTATAATAAATATAAAAAAATTAAAAATAAAAAAATGCTTTTTGATGAAGAAAAAAAAAATATTATTAATATTATGGAAAATCTTGAAAATTTAGCAGGTTTGGTGCATAATATTAAGAACATTAATAAGTTAAGTGATATTGAAAAAGATATTAAAATTTTTGAAAATGACAGAAGAGTTTTTAATAATAATAAAAAAAAACCGGGACGTGAATTTATTCTTGACGCTAATTTTATAGCTATAGTTTCAAGAAATGATAAGGAAGCAGATATTATTTTAAGTAAAATCGCAAAAGGCAATGATTATTGGTTTCATGTAAGGGATTGTGCGGGAAGCCATGTTGTTGTTAAAAATATTAAAGGTGCTGAGCTTACTCAAAAAGCCAAACTGCAGGCATCAATGCTGGCTTTATATTACAGCAAGGCGAAAAAAGAAAAATCGTCAGATGTTTATTTTACTCATGTTAAATATCTTCATAAACCAAAAAACGGGCCAAAGGGTCTTGTCTTTCCTACACAGGAAAAGAATATTAAGGTTGATATGGATAAACAGATTCTGAATAAATTATTAAAAAGAAAATATTAGAAGGGGAAAATATGAACAAAAATCTTAAAGTAAGACCTTTATCTTATAATGGAGTTTTATATCCTGATGACAGTAAAAAACTCGATGAATATTTATCAAATTCATTGACACATTATAGAGAGGAATCAGTTAAAAATCCTTACGCAATGATAGTTCCTTATGCAAATTATAAATATGCAAAGGATGTATACGGGATTTCCTATTCGCAAATTATCGGAGAATCAATAGATACTGTTGTAATTATTGCTCCAGTTCATAAAATAGCTTTTGAAGGAATAATTTTGCCTGATTATGATCTTTTTAATACCCCGTTTGGAGAAATGGAAGTTGATAAGGAATCAGCAAAATTTTTGAATAAATATAATTCTCAATATATTTATTATGATAAAAAATATCATCTTCAAGAATCAGGCATAGAAATGCAGCTTCCTTATATTCATTTTATTTTTAAAAATAAGGTAAAAATTCTGCCTATCATTATAGGAATATCAAATACAAAGATAACAATAATGCTGTCAAAAGCTTTATTTGAATTAAATAAAAAGATAAAAAGGAATTTTTTTATCATAACTGCAGCAAATTTAAGCAAGGATCTTAAATATGATGAAGTTATCAGATATGATGAAAACTTTAAAAATGCATTATTAAGTTTTAATGCGGATTTTTTTTCTGAACAACTTGCAATGAATCAGATAATTGCATACGGTGGTGCAGGAGTTATATCAATTTTACGATACGGGGAATTACTTAATAGAAAAAATGTGAAAGTTTTGAAATTATTCAATACTTCTGATATATTAGATGACAAATTGAAAGTCAGCGGATATATTTCGGCTGTTTTCTGGTAATATTATTTATGTTGATTAAATTGTTTATATGTTTTATAATAAAAAACCGATAATAAAATAAATCATGGATTTATTGATCATTTTAATATTTATGGAGAATTTTATTAAATGAGTGATAATAGTTTTGGTAAGTCAAAAGCTATTAGAGAAGTCAAAGATGATGAATTAAATAAAAGCGAAGTCAATAAAACGGAAATTGAAAACCAGGAAACCTCAACTGTTAAAGAAATTAATTATGATGATGATTTAAAAGTTGATATCAAATATAAAGTTACACAAGAAAAAAAAGAATCAAAAAGAATTAATTTATTTGACAGATTATTATATTATAAAAAATATTTTGAAAAATTTTTTAATTTTTATTTAGTTTTAATAATTACTTTTACATTTTTATTTTTAGTAAATTTATACTTTAAAAATGTTTTTATAATGCTGCCGTTTTACATTATATCAATATTTGCTTTAGCCGGTTATTATATATATTTCTTTAAAAAAACCATTCAAAATAAAATAATAGTACCCATTGATTTATTAAATGAAATTGCCAATGGAAATCTTGATCATGACATTGATGAAAATACCGAATTAAAAGAAAAATTGACTGACTTTGCCTCTGTTATTGATAATATAATAAAAAAGATGTCTGACACTGTTAATAAAGTTGAACTTTCAGCAATGGATTTAGCAGGTAATTCCGATGCTTTGACATATTTTGCATCTTCAATGGCTGATAAAACCAATGATCAGACTGAAGCTATTACAAATATTGATGCTTCAGCACAAAAAATGAATGACTCAATGCAGGAAATAAAAGTCAATGTTGAATCTGCTTACAATATTTCGCGTGATTCAATAAAAGAGGCTGATAAGGGATCAGAAGAAATATTATCCTTAATTGAAGAAATGAACAGAATCAATGATATGTCGGATGAAATCGTAAATACTATGAATTTCATTGATGATATAGCTGATGAAACAAATTTACTTGCATTAAATGCCGCTATTCAGGCAGCGCATGCCGGAGAAGAGGGGAAAGGTTTCGGCGTGGTTGCCACTGAGATTAAAAATCTTGCAGAGTCAAGCTCAAAGGCAACTAAAACTATTTATCAGATAATTGAAAAAACAGTTGAATCAATTTCAAAAGGAGTCAAAGCCAGCGAAAGAGCAAAAAAAGAGTTGGTTAAAATTATATCTTCAATCAAGCAGACAGAAGATTTAATGTTTAAGATTAATGAATCAATAAATAAACAGACAATGACAACTTCAAAACTCAAAGAAAGTTTGGAAAATATTCAGTCATTGACCAATAATATCAACGAAGATACTCAAAATATGAAATCTGCAATATCAAACTTATCAGGACAAGCACAAATTTTAAAAAGTCTAATTTCAACATTTAAAATAAAGCATGGTATAACTACCAATGATTCTATTTACGGAATAGAAATTCAGTAGTTTTTATCAAAAAAATCCAATTTTTATAATTTTCTTAATTTTATTAATTTTTTAATTGCACATTTTATTTTTTTTTCGTATATTGCTTAAAAAATTATTTAAGATATGATTAAAATAAAGGAGCATTCTCATGTCAAAAAGAAGATATTTATTTACTTCTGAATCGGTCAGTGAAGGTCATCCTGATAAGCTGGCAGACCAGGTGTCTGATGCAATATTAGACGCATGTTTAAAGCAAGACAACAGATCCAGAGTTGCTTGTGAAACTTTTACAACTACCGGTATGATTTTAGTCGGCGGAGAAATAACAACAAATGCCATCTTTAATTATCAGGATGTTATAAGAGGAGTTGCAAAAAAGATAGGTTATGATAGACCTGAGTACGGTCTTGATTATGAATCTATGGCGGTTATTAATACTATACATGGACAATCTGCCGATATTTCACAGGGCGTTAGTGAAGGACAGGGACTTTTTAAAGAGCAGGGAGCAGGAGACCAGGGAATGATGTTTGGTTTTGCCTGCAATGAAACTCCTGAATTAATGCCTGCACCGATTATGTATGCTCATAAATTGTTAATGTACGCAGCAGAATTAAGAAAGACGGGTAAAATTACATGGCTTAGACCTGATTCAAAGAGTCAGGTTACAATAGAATATGAAGATTCTAAACCAGTTCGTGTTGATACAGTTGTTATTTCACATCAAACAGATGAAGACGTTTCTTATGATGATATAAAAAAAGGTATAATAGATAAAATCGTAAAACCTATTCTTGAGCCAACAGGTTTATTGGATAAAGATACAAAATATTTTATTAATCCTACTGGAAGGTTTGTTATCGGAGGTCCTCACGGTGACTCAGGTTTAACTGGAAGAAAAATAATCGTTGATACTTACGGTGGTATGGGAAGACACGGAGGCGGAGCTTTCAGCGGTAAAGATCCGTCAAAGGTAGACAGATCAGCAGCATATATGGCAAGATATGTCGCAAAAAACATAGTTGCAGCAGAACTTTGTGAAAGATGCGAGGTTCAACTTGCTTATGCAATAGGAGTACCATATCCGGTATCAGTTTATGTACATACTTTCGGGACAGGTAAGGTAGATGAACAAAAAATAGAAGCAGCAGTTAATAAAGTTTTTGATCTTTCACCTTCAGGTATAATTAAAACATTAGATTTGTTAAAGCCAATCTTTCAAGATACAGCAGCTTACGGACATTTTGGAAGAAAAGAATTCAGCTGGGAAAAAACCAATAAAATTGATGCATTATTGAATGAAATTAAATAAATAATTCAATTTAATATTTTATCATGTATAAACCTGTGTTATAAAATGCAGGTTTATATTTTTATAAAAAAAGTAAATTTTTTATTTTATGATTCAGAAATTCAATAAAAAGTGTTATAAAATAATAACAGTCTTAAAACCATTTTTATGATCATTTGGGATGCTTTGATAATATTTTCTAAATATCCTACAGTCCCATAAATTAAACAATCCGGAGTATTTATATGATAGAAAAAATTAAAGACTACAAAATCGTAAATGTTGTCGGTAAAGGCGGAATGGGTGAAGTTTATTTGGCAATTCATCCGACTTTAAAAAGAGAAATAATTTTAAAACGGTTAGGCACAAAAAATATTGAAAGCTCTAAAAGGTTTCTTCAGGAAGCAAAAATTATGCTTGAATTCAGGCATGAAAATATTGTTCAGTTCTATGATCATTTTAAAGATGGTAATTCAACATATATTGCAATGGAATATGTAAAGGGCAAACCTTTAAATCAGATTATTGAAGAAAATGAGTCTATACCTATTCCTATTGCTCTGTTTATAGTTTATCAAATTGCTCTTGGATTATATCATGCACATCAAAAACAGATTATTCACAGGGATATAAAACCTCATAATATCTTAATATCAGCTGGCGGGGATATTAAAATTACTGATTTTGGAATAGCAACTACCATGGATAAGACTATGACTGAGGTAAAAACAGGAAGTCATGAAATAATCGGTACTCCGGCTTATATGGCACCTGAACAGTTCAGCAGAGATCAGGTTATTACAAATAGAACCGATATTTATGCATTGGGTGTAATATTTTTTGAGATGATAACCGGTGTCAGGCCATATAGAAATGAATTTTCTCCAGAATTAATAGCAAGCATAGTAAAAGCAAGCCATGCACCTGTTAACAGATATATCAATGATGTACCGCATATCGTAAATAAGGTCTTATCAAAAACATTTAATCCTAAAGAAAACAAGCGATATAAAACTTTATATCCATTAATTAAGCTTTTAAGGAATTATTTTAAGAGATTTAACAGATTTGAAATCAATGATTCGATTGTAAGATTGGTAAAAAAAGATAAAAAATTAAAACAGTGCTCATTTATTTCTACTTACAACAGAAAAACAAAAATAACTTCAATTGTTCGCAAAATTGCATTAATTACGTTTTTGTCTGTATTTTTAGGTTATTTATTTTTTTCAACAAACAGATATTATGAATGGATATTTCCCAATAAATACGGAAAAATAATACTTGAATTTCCCACAAAAGATCTTGTTGTTGATAATACTTATTTAAAAGTTGACAACAAATACTATAAAGCAAATTTAAAACCTGCCATAAAAATCAATTTTAATAATCCTTTTAAAAGGAAAAAAATCATTAATAAAAAATTTATAGAATTTATCAATATGGATATTTACAGCAAAAGTTATTATGTAGAAAAAGGTGAAAGAGAAGTAGCTGTTTTATCAGGATCATATAAGCAGATAAAAAGGGTAGTGGTAATGCCGAGGACTTTACAGAACAACAATAAAGCAACAAAAGACGGGCAGAGGGTATATATACCAAATGTCGGTATCTGGTCACAGGATGTTATTTGTTATTTCAGATTTTGGGATTCATTGAAATCAGAGAATCTTTTATTTACTTTTAATAATTATTCAGACAGAGAACTGCGTAAATATGAAAGAGAAAACAGTTTTTTAAAAATATATTACAGAAACAGATATATTAATTTAAAGGATTATATATTAATGATAAAAAGACTTAATGCAAATCCTTTTGTTTCAGGCAACAGATATTCATTTATGGTCAAAGATTTTAAAAAAGACAATATTGAATACTTTAATAAATATTTTAATGTGAAAATTTCTCTTGATGAAAGAACCATAATACTGCACCAGTCGTTAATACCTAAACCTTCAAAAATCAGGATAATTTCAAATAAAAGCAATTTGCCTGTCATTATAAATAATGATAACAAAGGATTATTATTCATAAAAAATGATTATGAGTATAATCCTTACAAAAAAATTAATTACAGAAAAGCCGGCAATAAATTTATATGTGAATTACTGATACCGCCTCAACTGGTTCAGTTAAAAATTGGTAATAAAGGTAAAGTAGTAAAGAAATTTTTCGGAAGCAATGAAGAATTGGAAATAACCGTAAATTATGAAAAAGGCAAGTATATTTATTAATTTTGATTTATCAAAAATTGAGTTTGATAAAATATTGAATGAGATCAAATCTTTTTCGGTAAGTGAAAAGGGTAGAGAGAAAATAGAAAACATTAAAATTGAAAATGATTATGATAAGATAATTAAATTGCACGTTCTTTTAAATCAATTAAAAACTTTTTTTATTTCAGAGGAAAAGATTTCATTAAATGTTATTTATAATTTCAATGAACAGCTCATTGACAGTATTAAAAACAGGGTTCTTGATGAAATCTCTCTTTATCAGTTGTCTTATTCAATAAATATTTATTTTATCTTAAGAAAAAAATTAGATAATATAAAATATCCAGAATTAATAACATTGTTCAATATTAAAAAAATCAGTAATGAGTTTTATAAGGAGATTTTAAAATTTATAAATGAAGCTGGATATATAGACAGCAAAGCTAGCAAAGAATTATTGAATATAAGAAACAGATTAAATGATATAGAGGTAAAAATCAAAAAAGCAACTGATTTTTATTTTAAAAAACTTCAGCAGTCCGGATATACAGTTGATGATATGATCACTTACAAGGATGGCTTTAACTGTATAGCTGTTAAGTCTAATTATAAAAATAAAGTTGACGGAATAGCAATTGATTCTTCAAATTCCGGTCAAACAGTTTATATGGTTCCTAATACAGTAATAACACTGCACAATGAGTTAATTCAATTAAAAGAAGAAGAAAAAAAGGAGATATATCGAATCTGCAAACATTATTCGGATATTATTAAGGAAGAATATGAAAATTTGAAAATAATCGACAAAGATTTGATAGAATTTGATGTTTTATATGCAAAAACAAATTATTGTCATTTAAAAGGTTATAATTCTCCGGAAATCATTAAAAAAAAGCAGTTAAATATCATAGAAGGCAGGCATCCTTTATTATCAAAAGAAGTTGTGCCATTAAATTTTAAGATTGGAAATGAATATAATATATTGATAATTACAGGTCCAAATACAGGGGGCAAAACAGTTGTTTTAAAAACAGTTGGTCTGTTTGTTTTAATGGTGCAAACCGGAATTGCAATTCCTGCATCAAGCAGTTCACAATTTTGCATCTTTGATAAAATATTTTTAGATATAGGTGATGAGCAGTCTATTGAGCAGTCTTTATCGACATTTTCTGCGCACATGCTTAAAATTAAAGATATAATAAATAAATCCGATGGAAATACTCTTATTTTAATGGATGAATTTTGTTCAGGGACAGACCCAATTGAGGGATCAGCACTGGCAATTAGTATCATTGAAAAACTTTTATTGCAAAATCCCCTGGCGGTTGTCACAACTCATTACTCATCTTTAAAGATTTTTGCATCGCAAAAAAAAGGGGTAATGAATGCCAGCATGGAATTTGATAATGAAAAATTAATACCGACTTATAAGCTTCAAATAGGTATTCCCGGCAACAGCAAAGCATTTGATATATCGAGAAGACTCGGTATTCCTGAAGAAATTATCATTAACGCCATGAAAAATATAAACCAGGATTATTTAAATGTTGATAAATTGATTAATAAACTTGAGATTGACAGAATTGAATTGGAAAATAAAAAAAATGAAATAATGAAAAAATTTGATTATATAAAAGATCAAAAAAATGAATTATTAAATTATGATATTGAACTGAAAGAAAAGGAAAAAAAATTAAACGAATTGCTTAAAATCAAAGAATCAAATTTTTTAAAAGAAGCAAGAAAAGAATTTGAGAATTTGGTAAAAAAAATAAAAAGCCAGCAAGCTTCAAAAGAGAGTATCCGTGAGAGCAAAGATTTTATAAATAAAATTGAAGATAATATAATCGAAAAGAGTAAAATCATAAATGATAAAAATAAAAAACAATTGGAATTAAAAAAAGGAGATGAAGTACTAATTATATCAAAAAATGTAAAAGGCTTTATAATAGATAAAGCGAACATTGAAAATCAATATATAGTGCAAACTGGTTTTATAAAAATGAACTTTGATGCAGGTGATTTAAAACTTTTAGAAAATGAAAATAGAGATGAAAACATTGCTTCTTTCAGTTATGATATGCCCAGAAAACAACTTACTCTGGATATAAGAGGATTAAGGTTTGAGGAAGCTGAAAGGAAAATAGAGAAATTTATAGAGGATGCAATTACTGGCAATGTTAAAACAGTAAGGGTAATTCACGGAATGGGTACCGGCGTATTAAAGTCATGTCTCCATGACTATTGTATAAGATCGCCTTATGTTGAAAATTTCGAATATGAAAAAACCGTGGAGAGCGATTCGACAAATTTCGGGACTACAGTGGTTTATCTGAAATAAAAGATAAAAAGAAATTTTCCATGAAAAGCCCGAAGGGACAGAGTTTTTTTTTATGATCGTTAAGACTGCGGTTTATTATTTTTTTTAAAATAACTTACTATTAAAAAAAGAACACATAAAAAAATATTAATAATAATTACACAAACTATTAAATAATAAGCTAAAGAATTAATTGTATTTTTTATTTTTGCTATATGACCAATTTAAAAAAGTCCAATAATATGAAATAAGTTAACTAAAAATATCATTTTTTTCCTGTATCAGCAGCAAGGTTTCTTTTTCGAATGATAATGAGTGTGCGAACCCCTGACTCATTATAAAAAAAAATAAAAAAAAACGAGGGTTTTCAATTTCTTAAGCGACATAAATAGTAAAATACAAACAGGAGTAAAAATGAGAACAAGAAAAAATTTAACTTTCAAAGGTAAAAGCAGGAATATTTCTGCTTTTAATCGTTTTTTCAGAAAAATTACAGGAGGAAATCATAATTTCTACAAAACACCTGTTATTCTATTAATTGCCATAATATTTGGTTTATCGGTAAGCTGCCAATTACCGGAATCGGATGGATCATCATCTGAAACAAAAACTTTTAAGGTGGTTTTTGATTCACAGGGAGGAAGCACCGTGCCTTCCCAATCTTTTAAAGACAGCGGGTATGCATCAGAACCGGCTGACCCGTTAAGAACAGGCTATGCATTCGGAGGATGGTTCAAAGAGTCAAATTGTACAACTTTATGGGATTTTATTAATGACTTGGTAACTTTTAATATTACTTTATATGCAAAATGGACTGGTAACAGTTATACAGTGACTTTCGACAAAGCAGGAGGTACAGGAGGAGCCAATTCCGTTAATGCTGTTTTCGGCAGTGCTATGCCTTCTGCTGCTGCTCCGGTAAAAACAGGGAACGCCTTTGACGGATATTATGACGGTGTAAACGGCACAGGAATCAAGTATTACAACAGTGATATGACCAGTGCAAATAATTGGGATAAAACTGCAAACACCACCCTTTATGCAAAATGGGCAGAAAATGTCTACACTGTAATTTTTAATAAACAAGGCGGAACAGGAGGTTCAAATTCCGTTAATGCTGTTTTTGCAAACCCGATGCCTTCGGCAACTGCTCCTGCAAGAACAGGCTTCACATTTGATGGATATTATGCCGGCACAAACGGTACCGGAACAAAGTATTATAATGAAAATATGTCAAGCGCAAGAGATTGGGATAAAACCGCAACCACCACCCTCTATGCAAAATGGAATGCAAACATTTATACAGTGACATTTGATAAAGCAGGAGGTACAGGAGGATCAAATACCGTTACTGTTGTTTTTAACAGTTCCATGCCTTCGGCAGCTGCTCCCTCAAGAACAGGCTGCACCTTTGACGGATATTATGACGGTGCAAACGGCACAGGATACAAATATTACAACAGCGATATGTCAAGCGCAAGAAACTGGGATAAACCTGCAAACACCACTCTTTATGCAAAATGGACTGCAAACAGTTATACAGTGACTTTTAATAAAGTAGGCGGAGCAGGAGGATCAAACTCTGTTATTGCTGTTTACGGTAGCTCTATGCCGGCGGCAACTGCACCTGCACAAACAGGCTACACCTTTGACGGATATTATGACGGTACAGACGGTACAGGATACAAATATTATAACAGTGATATGACAAGTGCAAGAAACTGGGACAAATCTGCAAACACCACTCTTTATGCAAAATGGACTGCAAATGTCTATCTTGTAACTTTTGATAAAGCAGGGGGA
Source organism: Spirochaetota bacterium (assembly GCA_016935915.1). Classification (GTDB taxonomy): domain Bacteria; phylum Spirochaetota; class GWE2-31-10; order GWE2-31-10; family JAFGQB01; genus JAFGQB01. The sequence continues at coordinate 43,116 of JAFGQB010000034.1, read as the reverse complement.
GAAGGCGGCTCCAATTTTGTTTATGTTACTTACGGAGAACCCATGCCATTGGCAATTGCCCCAACTTACCCGGCTGATGATTGGTATGCATTTGACGGTTATTATATTGGTGCAAACGGCACAGGAACAAAGTATTATAACAGTAATATGACCAGTGCAAGAAACTGGGATATTGCAGCAAATACTACGCTTCGAGCTAAATGGATTGATACATGGACAGAATAAGTTGAGTGCTTAATCTGTAAGAACAGTTTAGAGTCCATATATTAAATATGGATAAAAATTCATGCTGGATCAGGCAGCTTTTTAAAACAATAGAAAAACCAAAGGGGCTGGCTTAAAAAGCGGCCCCTATTTATTTTATTTGTACCTTTCTTTTTAAAACGGATGGCGGCTTTTAGCTCAAACTATAAAATTTTAAAAACCTTTTTATATAATTTAAAGATTGACAGTCCGCAGGTTATATAAATGACAGCCTCAATCGGAATAGGGTTCTTTACGGCAAGTATCGAAAAAAATATGATCATCAGGAAATAACCGAGAAAACCGCCGAAAAAATAGAAATCTCAAAAATTGTCAACTTTTTCAGATTAATTTATTAAATTACTGAATTTTAACAATTATCAAAAGATTTCTCGCCTTGTTTGAAATGATAGATGAAGTCTCATGCTTAAACATTTATAATTGCTTTAATAACATTGTCCTTATAGTTTGCAACAGTGTCAAATGCTTTCTGGCTTTCTTCTATGTTAAAATGATGAGTGACCATAAAATCTACTTTGAATTTTCCGCTCTCTATTAATTTCAAAGCATCATAAGTGCTTTCGTTCTGACGGCGAACATTGTAGATTGTGATTTCCCGTCTTCGCATCAAATCTGTTGATATGGATATTCTTTCTGACTCGTGTATGCCAACGATTATCAGTTTACCTCCGGGCTTTAACAACATCATTGCCTGGTCTATTGCATCCTGATCACCGCAGCATTCAAAAACATAATCCAGAAGAAGAGGCTCTTTTTTTTCAATTTCTTTTACGATGTCGGTATTTAGAGGATTAGCTGTCCAGTATGCCCCGTGCTTGAACGCAGTTTCACATCTTGAATCAATTTTATCAGTAACATATATCTTTCCTGCATCTTTATCTAATGCTGCAATGAGCGTACATAGTCCGATAGGACCTGCACCAAGTATCCCGATATTTTTCTTTTTTAAAGTCAGGGGATATTTGACCGCATATACTGCTATAGACATAGGCTCAACAAGGCACAACTGGTCAAATGACAGCTTTTTTGAAGGATAACAGCTTGTCTCAGGTACAACTGTATATTCACAAAGACAGCCGTCTTTTAAACCAGGGGATCCCATGAATAATAAAGTTCTGCATGTATTAAATCTACCTTCCTTGCATTGATCACAGGTTCTGCAAAATGTTGCAGGATCTACCGCGACTTGGTCGCCGATTTTTATTTTTTTTACTTTTTTGCCTGTTTCTTCAACAACAGCAGAAAACTCATGGCATATTCTAAATGGAAAATTAACTCTCTGTGTTCCGATCTTACCGTCTTTATAATAATGAATATCCGAACCGCATACTCCTACGCTTTTTATTTTTAACAGAACTTCATTATCTGACTGAATCTCAGGTTTATTTATTTCTCTTATTTCAATTTTTCTAATATCAGTAAGAAATCCAGCTTTCATTTGTTGCTCCTAAAAAGTTTTAATATAAATTTACCATCTCTGATGAACATGCGGTTTTATATACTTATCATAGATTTTTTGTATGATATGCATCTGAAGGTCATTCAGCAGAGGATAATCGACAGCCTCGATATTGGACAATACCTGTGAAGGTTTTGATGCACCCGGTATAACACAGCTTACTTCTTTGAACATCAGTATCCATTTTAATGCAACTTTGATCATATCGTTTTCAGGGAAAACTTCAAGTAATTTTTTAACAGCATCAATGCCTGTCTCATAATCAACTCCTGCAAATGTCTCTCCTTTATCGAAATAGGCTCCGTCCCTGTTGTAATTTCTATGGTCTTTAGGATCAAATTTTGTTGATTCTGTATATTTACCCGTTAAAAGTCCGCTTGCAAGAGGAACTCTTACAATTATGCCGATATCCTTTTTAGCGGCTTCTTTGAAAAAAAGCTCTGAGGGTCTCTGTCTGAATATGTTGAATATTATCTGAACAGTTGTTACATTTGGATATTCTATTGCCTTTATGCCTTCTTCAATTTTTTCGACACTGACGCCGAGATTTAGAATTTTTCCTTCTGTTTTTAATCTGTCAAAAAGTTCAAATATTTCAGGACGATAATATACTTCAGTCGGGGGGCAGTGAAGCTGTATTAGATCAATAACCTCAATATCCATATTTTTAAGACTATCTTCAACAAATTTTTTTAAAACTTCTGTTTGATAGGATGAATTGATATGGGGTTCAAGTTTTCTGCCGCATTTTGTTGCCACATAAACTTTTTCTTTTCTTAACTTTACGACTTTTCCAACGGCTTTTTCACTTAAACCGCTGCTGTAAACATCGGCAGTATCTATGAAATTTATACCGTTATCGATTGCGGAATTTATGATCTTTTCGGCATTTTCAGAGTCAAAGCTGCTTCCCCATTTTCCGCCAACCTGCCATGTCCCAAGTGATATGGCAGATATATTGAAATTAGTTTTACCCAATCTTCTGTATTCCATATAATTACTCCACTTTATTAAAAATTTATAATTAATAATATATTTTATAAATTTTCAATCCAATTTTTTATTTCGTCCATTTGCCAGTCAGGAGTTGAACTGCCTCCTGTTATTCCGATTTTTTTAAATTTTTTAAGTTCATTTTTATCCAGATCATTTACTGTTTCGACAAATATGCTTTTTTTAACAAGTTTTAATTTATCATATAATGTTGTTGTATTTGCGCTTAATTTATCGCCGACAATGACCATCAAATCTACTTTTTTTGCCAGGGTCAATGCATTTTCCTGGATTTTTACTGGAAGATTACACAGAGTATTATGATATACAAGATCTTTACGTTTTGACTTGAAATATTCAAGTATTTCAAAAAAAACATTTGAGTTCATGGTTGTCTGGCTGATCAATGCTATCCTTTTTATGGCATCCAGAGGAAGCTTTTTTGCTTCCTCAAGGCTTTTTACTACATAATGGTTTTTTTTACAATATCCTGTAATGCCTATAACTTCCGGATGGGTTTCTTTTCCTGTTATGATTACAGTATAACCTGTGTCGGATAATTTTTTTGCCAAAAGTTGTACCTGTTTTACAATTGGACATGTAAAGTCAAATACTTTTTTATTGTTTTTTAATAATGTTTCTTCCTGATAAGGAGGGATGCCGTGAGCTCTTATAATTACATTTTCAATATCATTATTCTTTATTATTTTATCGAGATCATTTTCTATTATTATACCTTTTTCTGTTATTGATTTGAGAGCGAATCTGTTGTGAACCATTTCACCGAAAACACATATTTTTTTATGTTTTTTTGTTATGTCAAAAGAGTTATTAAAGGCTCTTTTTACGCCCATGCAGTAACCGGCATTTTTTGATTTTATAACTTTCATAAAATATTTTAATCATATTTTATAAAATTTATAAAATTCTTTTAATTTTAATTTAATATTTTATAGGTTAATTTAAATAATTTTAAAAAAATATATTGAATTTATTTAATATTTTTTTATAATGGAATATATTATGAAAAGATTTTTTTTACTATTTTTTTTGTTTTTATTATTTTCTTGCTCCGATTATGATATTGTTTATCATCAAGCTCCATATTTTAAAATATACAATAAATCATCATTGGATCTGGATATTAATTTTAATTATGAACAAATTTTTTATTATCTCAATGATGTGGAATATTTTAAAAGAAGTTATAATGATACATCAACAGGTGCATGGTCATATAAAAAAGGATATAATGACGGATATAATGACGGATATTCGGATGGAAGATCGGACAGTGCCGTCAATATTGAGGATTTATCAGGTATTATCGATGCAGATTATATAAACGGTTATAATGACGGCTATGACGACGGGGAATTGGACGGCACGGATGAACGGCTTGTCAATGGCGATTATAAGGAGCAAATCAAAAATTTAAAAGATAACTTTACAATTGCTTCTGGCAGCAGTATTAAGATTTTAGCAAGCTGGCTGTCTGAACATGATCATAGTGAAAGTCTTTTAACAAAATGCAATGTTAGTTTGGTCGGCAGGGAAGACGGCGGGGTGACTTCAATATTTAATAAAGAGGCTGTTATTTATCCAGATGAAAAAATTGAATATTATATTCTGGATACAACTTTTTAAAATACAGGAAAAAAAGTGAAAAAAATATTTATTTTTTTAACTCTTTTTATTCTATTGTTCAGCTCATGTCCCACTTATTATGAATTTTTAGGATTAATTACAATTGAAAATAAAACGGATTTTGATATAAAGGTTGATATTTACTATAAAAGAAATATTTATTATCAGGATGGACAGACAAAAGACTCGAACAAACATGAAGATATGACAATAGCTCCCGGTGATTCAGAATCAGTAACCGTTACATGGGCACAAACTTTTAAAATGGTTTATAACGAATCCGAATCCGACGACATACATGTAATTGCCATAAAACTTTTAGAACCTGTAAAAGTAATATTGGACAAAGAATATAAATTAATAGAGAGGGATAAACTCACCATTTATGTTGAAAGGGCAAATTAATATTTTTTTATACGTTTTTTAAACCAGATATTTAAGCGGAGCGTTAGTTTTTGCACAAAAAATAACGCGTTACACGGACTTTCGAAATACATAATCCAGTTCATTAATTTAGTTTTTATCTAATAATCTTAAGATTTTTTCCGATAATTTTAAAAAGTGTTTTTTTTTAAATTTTTCAGGGCAGGGGACATGAAGATAAGATTTGTTTTTATATTTTTAATAATATCTTTTAAAATATTCTCTATTGAAGCAGTTTTAATTGATTTTAATAATTTAAATGATACCACTGTTGATTTTACACCGTTTACCATAGGTACAGGTTTCCCCGATGAGGCAAGAAGTGCTATGTTCGTTGATTTAAAAATGAAGAATTGGCTTGTCAGGGTAAATGATTCTTCATGGACTACTGAAGCAAGAAAAAAAACAAGACTTATACCTGTGACAAAATCAATGGCTTATCCCGGCATAACTTTGCTTGGTATGAGAATATATTTTCCTGAACGTCATGCTAATTCATATGCAATTGTCAAACCTCCTTATACGATTCCGACTTTTTTTGAATCACCGGTAAACCCTGATGGAACAGGTTCAATGTTCATTAACAAAGGTGTAGTAAGAAATGTCGGGGTATTAAGAAAGATATCTGTAACTTTTTTGGGTAATAATTTTCGATACGGACTTTCCGTGAGATTGTCCAATCATAAAGGTGAAGAAAAAGACATATTTATCGGTTATATGAACTTTGTGGGATGGAGAACTATTTCCTGGATAAATCCCAATTTAGATGAGGAATTAAAAGAGAGAGATATTTATAAAAATGTGCGTCCCTATTATCCTGATGAATATCCATGCTTAAGATTTGTGGCATTTATTATACAACGCAGTGATCCTGAAGTTACAGGTAATTTTGTTACAATGATCAAGGAAGTGACTATTGATTATGATGAGGCTTTTCTTGAAATCGGTAAATCTGAGCCTTTCCAGGAAGCAATATTCGGCATATATAATGAAGAACTAATAGAAAGAGCAAGAAAGGAAACAGCAAGAGTACATAAAAAATTGTATCTTGAATGGGAAGAAAATCAGAGAATGGATAAAACCATAAAATAAGGTTCAGGGTTCCAGTCTGTTTATATCCCTTGGAAATAAGCTTGCTTCTTTGACATTTGCAAGTCCGCAAATACAACTTGTAAGTCTTTCAAGTCCAAGCCCAAGTCCTCCGTGGGGCGGCATTCCGAATTTGAAGCATTGAAGATATGATTCAAAAAGTTGTGTGTTCATACCCAGTTTATTCATTTTATTTATGTATTCATCGTATTGGTGAAGTCGCTGTCCGCCTGTTGTTATTTCAATTCCTCTGAACAAAAGATCAAATGAGAGTGTTCTGGAAGGCTCATCAGGGTCTTCTTTTGCATAAAACGGTCTTTTTTCAGCAGGGTAATGAGTTACAAATACGAATTCGGTATCCCATTTGTTTTTAGCGTATTCACAAATCAATCTTTCTTCTTCAGGATCAAGGTCTTTTTCAGTTCTATAATCCTTTTTAAATTCATCAAATATAATTTGATGAACTTCATCGAATTTAATGCAGATAATTTTTGTTATTTCAGGTATTTTTATCTCCAGTAGATCTATTTCATTGGAACATGTTTTATTAATTTTTGAAAAAATTGAGTTTAAAACATTTGTTTCTACCTGTATAATATCATAAAAACTGTTTATGAATCCCATTTCAAAATCCAAAGATATGTATTCATTAAGATGGCGGGAGGTGTCATGTTTTTCTGCTCTGAAAACAGGACCTATTTCAAACACTTTACCGAATATTCCAACCATCATCTGTTTGTAAAACTGAGGTGACTGAGCAAGATATGCTTTGGTTTTAAAATAATCCAGCTCAAAAATATTGGCTCCACCTTCAGCTCCGGATTTTACAATCTTTGGAGAGGATATTCTTGTAAAATTGATTGATGTCAAATATCCTGCAAATTCATTGCAGATCACTGCAGCAATTTTAAAAATCGCCCTTTCTCTTGGGTGTCTCAATGTCAGAGGGCGCATATCGAATTTAGTATTTAAATTAATATTTAATTCTTTTTTTGTAGTATCTACAGGCAGAGTCTCAACAGAAGGAGCGGATATTACACATATATTGCTGATTTGTATTTCAAAGTCTCTTTGATTTATCGCTTTATCCTTTATCACAGCTTTTTTGACAATGCCTTTGATTTTTAAAGTGGATTCTGTCTTTAATGATTCAGGTTGAATATTAATATTATTTTTATCTATCACGGTTTGAATGGTATAAACAGGTGTTCTTAAAATTAAAAAGGCTCCCCATGATAATACTCTTAAATTCTGGATCATCCCGGTTATTTCGATTTCATTATTTTCGAAAGAGGCAAAATCTATTTCATTGGATAGATTTTTTTCAATTTTCAGTTCTGTCATTTTTTAACTCCCAAAATATTTACCTTGACACTATATATAATTTTATCAATTAAAATGCAAGTGAAAGAATTTTTTTATTATAGAAATAGATTCCTCTGCCATGATCTGCCTTTTATCCTGTCCTTTGATTTTTTTGCCGTTTTTATTTAATATTTCCCTTTCAATCAACCCGAAATTTCCTGCCATGGGCTGATAATTTTTGTTTTGAGTTAAAGTATATTTCTGCAATGCGCCAATTATAGTTTTATCAGGCATTAAGATGGTTCGGTTGTTTAATCCTGACCATAATGCATAAGCTGTAAATAATCCGGATGCCGCAGATTCAATATAACCTTCGACTCCGGTTATTTGACCTGCAAAATAAATATTTTTATTTTTTTTAATACTATAGAGATTTTTGTCTGCAATAAGAGGAAAATTAAGATAACTGTTTTTATGAATTACACCGTATCTTAGGATTTCGGCATTTTCAAGTCCCGGAATTAATTTGATTATTCTTTTTTGTTCATGCCATTTCATTCTTGTCTGGAAACCTACAAGATTGTACATGGATTTGTTTATATTTTCACATCTCAACTGGACAACAGCATAAGGTTCTTTTCCTGTCTTCGGGTCGATAAGCCCAACAGGCTTCATTGGTCCGAATGCAAGAGTGTTCACTCCTCTTAATGCCAATGATTCAACAGGCATGCATCCTTCAAATATTTTTTTTTCCTCAAAATCACTGGGAAGAACTTTATCGGCATTTTTAAGCTCTTCTACCAAAGTTTCATATTGCTCTTTTGAAAATGGGGCATTTAAAAAGTCCGAATCCCCTTTGTTGTATCTGGACTGGGGAAAAACTATATCATAATTAATAGTTGAAGCATCAATGATCGGGCTTACAGCATCAAAAAAAAACAGTGATTTCTCTCCTGCAAGTTTGATGATTTCTTCCTGTAATTTTTCGCTTGTTAAAGGACCTGTTGCAATAATTAAAAATTCATCTTTTTTTAAAAAATCATTTAAACTGGTAATTTCTTCATTGACAAAGTTCACATTTGGCAAGTTTTTTATTTTTTTTGTTACAGATCGGGCAAATTTATCCCTGTCAACAGCCAGAGAGTTACCCGCAGGTACCCTGTATTCATAAGCTGTTTTAATTATTAAAGAATCAAGCTCTTCCATTTCTTTTTTTAAAAGACCGTGTGCATTTGTCATTGATAATGATTTGAATGAATTTGAACATATAAGTTCAGCGAAAAATTTGGTTTTATGGGCTTCAGTTAGTTTTTTATCGCGCATTTCATATAAATTGATATTGAAACCCTTTTTTGATAAAAATGAACATGCTTCAACTCCGGCAAAACCTGCGCCTATAATATTTACTATCATTATTTTTTTCCTTTAATATTAAGAACATGCATATCTGTTCATTATTTTTTTAAATTAAATATCAAACCAATGAATTTCATTTAAGGATTACAAACAAAATGAAAACACCATTTATCGATAGAATTTTTGCGCAAAAAAAATTACGCTGTTATAATTTCTTTTTGAATTCCAGATAATTTTCATTATATTTAAAATCATTAAAATAACCAAGCTGTATAAGTGCGTGATATGCAATAATTGCGGCACTATTGCTTAAATTCAAAGATCTGACATCTGAGAACATAGGTATAGTTATAGTGTTCTCTATATTTTCTTTTAAAAGCTTTAAAGGCAGTCCTTTTGTCTCTGAACCAAATAAAATTATGTCATCTTTAAAAAATTTAAAATTAAAATAAGGATTTATACCTTTTGTTGTTGCAAATATTATACGATTTTTGCTATAATTATTAATGAAGTGGTTATAGTCATTATAAACAGATAATTTAAGTTTATTCCAATAGTCTAGACCGGCTCTTTTTAAATATCTGTCATTTAGACTGAAACCAAGTTTGCCGATAAGGATTAAGTCAACATTTAATCCTATAACAAGTCTGGCAATATTGCCTGTGTTTTGAGGTATTTGAGGTTCATATAAAGCAAGATGAATCATTATTTAAATATAATTAAAAATGAATATAAAGTCAATAGGGGTGTTAATATGGTATTGCATAATGCTATGGAAGATTTAGTAGTAAGTTATCTTGATGAAATTTTAGAGAACAAGAAGAATATTTGCAGATGCAGTTACTGCAAAACGGATATGGCTGCTTATGCCTTGAACAGGATCAAACCTATGTATGTTGTTTCATCAAGAGGCATAATTCATACTGAAAATATTAAAAGAAAGACTATTCAGGAAGAAATTGATGTTTATTCGATCGTTGCAGAATCTGTTGATGTGGTTTCTAACTTAAAGCGTCATGAAGTCAATCATAATTTTAAAAAGGTATCAGATGAACCATGCGCAGAATTTTTTAATAAAATAACCGAAGGCGGCAATTATTATAACTTTCCTCAAATCGTCGGCAGGATTCTTGACGGAAGCACAATTATGAATCTCACAGGAGCAAAGGTAAGCCTATATTATGAAAATGGCAATCATCTGGTTCCTATGTGCAATTCACGCTGGCAGAATCCACTGGAAATAATTCCTCAGATGGAAGGGACATATACATTCTGGCCCATACCCATAAAAGCGGAAAAAAGCAAGACTCAAAAAGATTTTTATTTTAATCTTGAAGTAAATAAAGACGGTTATGAAATCACAAGAAGATATTTTTATTTAAGAACTCTTTCAATGAATTTGATGAGGAATGCAGTTAAAAAAGAGAATATTTTTTATCTGGATGATATTTATTTGTCGCCGAAAGAGTTGAATTAATGTAATTAATTATTAATTATTAAATATTTTAGTTTTGTTCTTTTTCAAAATCCAATAATTTACTTTTTATATTAAAAAGTTCGCCTGTTTTATCGCCTGCGTAACCTCCTAAGCCTTTTTTTGCTGTTACTCTGTGGCATGGTATAACAATCGGAAAAGGATTTTTCTTGCATATCCTGCCTATTGCCCGCTGTGATTTTGGATTGTTGATTTTATTTGCCAGTTCACTGTATGTAACGGTTTTTCCTAAAGGTATGCTCTGTATGATTAAAAGTACTTTTTTTGAGAAATCTTTAATATTTTTTAGATTGAGCTGAAGATCAAAAAAATATATTTTTTTATTGAAATAATCGTTGAGCTTTTCTTCAAAATATATCCATTTTTTTTCACTTGCATCTTTTGGAATATCATCGTTATTGATGACCCATTTGCAGTATTGAAGTTCCATATTATTATTATAGCAGTATAAAAATCTTCCGAACTGTGAATTATAAATAGAATAATATTCAGGCATGATTACATTATATTGTATTATCAAAAAAAATCAAGTAAAATTTCTGTATGAAAATGATTGGAGTATATTTTTAATTCAGAAAGCGAAGAAGCAGTTTACCGCCAGTATCGTTATGGTGATTTGTGCAGCTGCCGGCTTTAATCACAAATAAAGTAATAATACAAAACAGATGATTTTAATTATTATAAAAGCGGGGCAAGAAGTCTCAGTATCCTTTCAAAGAACCCAAAAATAAAATTGCTTTTTTTAACTCCGATATTGCAATTTTTAGATATTTCACTGATCCAATTTTCCAGTTGATTTAATATTTTTTTTGAATAGATGAACAGGGCAATCTCATAATTTAAGAACAGGCTTCTTATATCCATATTTGCCGAACCTATTATGCTGTATGTTTCATCAATAATTAATATTTTAGCATGAATCATCCCCGGTTTATAATTATAGATTTTAATTTGTGCATCCTGAAGCTGAATCAAATAGTTTTTCCTGACAATATCCGCTAATTTATGATTTGAAGCAAGAGGAATTATTAAGCGTACATCCACGTTTCTTGCTGATGCTATGCAGAGTGCTTTTATAAGCATATCATCAGGGATAAAATATGGTGTGACAATCCATATTCTTTTTTTTGCTTCGAATATGGCAGTGATTATTGTATCATGCAGTGTATCTCCAACCACATCCGGACCGCTGGGTATAAGATGTAATGGAATTTCATCATTTTCTTCCTTGGAAAATAGATCATCAGCAGGATATGATAGATCTTTATGTGAAGCGAATTTCCAGTCAGAATAAAAAACATGATAAAGGTCATAAACTATGGGACCTTCAACTGCTAAAGATAAATCAAGCCATCTTTTTTGATAATCTGAATTGCCGAGAAACTCCTTTGCAATGTTCATGCCTCCTACAATGGCAGTTTTATTATCTATTATTACTATTTTTCTGTGATTTCTGAGATTTGCCCTACCTCTGAATGGAATATGTATCATCGGCATAAAAAAAGCGTATTTACCTCCTGCTTTTTTATAATCCGAAAGAAATTTTTTTGAAATGTTCATTGACCCTAGAGCATCTAAAAGAAGACAGACTTCTAAACCTTCCTTAATTTTTTCTATCAGGGTGTTAATTAAATATTCTCCGGTTTCATCTTTTCCCAGAATAAAAGTTGTGATATAAATATTTTTTTTTGCATTTTTGATTAAATTTATAAGATATTCAAAAGCCTTTTCACCGGTTTCTAAAACTTTAACATCATTATTGTATCTTACAGGGAATAAATTATTATACATGCTTGAAAGTTTTTCATGATTTTTATGATTTGATAAGTTTATACTGTTGTCAATTTTTTTTAGATTTTCTTTTTTTTTGATCATATGCTTCATTTTGCGTCCGCCGAAGATAATATAGAGAGGAACAGAAATGTAGGGGAGAAATATAATTGCTAAAAGCCATGCAATTGTGCTTGATGGTGCTCTGCGTTCATTAAGAAGCAGTATTATTAAGATAAATGCCAGGAGCAATCCCAAAAGAGGCATAATATTGATAATTATCCATGGAATCTTTATCATGATTTTATTATACCATGTTTATCGGTTTTTGAACAATTTTTTAAAATAACAATAGTCTATGCTTTTTTTAATAAAAAATATTAAAATTTAAAAAAAACGCATTCCTTTTAAAGAATGCGTTTATATTTAGTTGTGAATCCTAAATTTTTTTATTGAGGACCTGCACCAGCCATTACGCTTGATTTTGCACTAGCTGCTGATTCAAGAGCATAGCTGTATGGAGGTGAGAAAACAGAGTCTGTACCAGGTATTAAAAAGCTTTGTGCATTATCATCATTAGGTTCCGGATCAACATACCATGTACAATTATCTTCAACATTACCGGAAGCTCTAACTTTGCCTGGTGTTCCCCCCGCTTCAGTTACATACTGTTCCCATGGATTTTTTACATTTTCAAAATAGTTGTTTTCTGCAAGAACTTCAGCATAAAGTCGTGTTCTTATGCAATAATTGTTACCGGGAGAGTTAAAATAATTATTAAACACGTGCACCCTACCGAATCGTACAGAAGGCATTCTTTCTATACATATAGCACCCCACCAATTATGATGGAATGTAACATGAAGTGTGCCCATATCTTCTGATGCATTATCATCTGAATGACCGATTAGGTTTACGAAATTATGTCCGCTGTTTGATGTGTAATAGAATTTACACCAAGAAACAGTTACCCAGTCTGATGCATGAACAATGTCTATCTGTCCATCTTCGGAATCAACAATATTACAGTGATCGATCCAAACGTTTCTGCAGTCCTGTATTGTTATGCCGTCATCACCGTTTTTAATGGTAAGGTTTTTAACAATAAGGTTATTATAATGGCTTATTTTCATTCCGCCGTCTAAAGTTGCATTTGAACCCAAACCGATTATGGTTTTATCATTTCGGATTGTTGCCTGACCGCCGATGTTGATAGTACCTGATACCTGAACAATATATGGAGTTTTTAATCCTACATATGATTCAAATTCACTGGCACTGGTAACGGTTACTGTTGGTCCGCCTTCACCTCCGGTTGCAGTTGCACCAAAACCGATGCAATCGCCTGTAGCTTTTGCAAAATCAGATGAATCAAGAATATTCAATGAATCTGACCTGCTGGTTTGCTGATTAAAAGGATTACAGCTGAACCATACAATTAAAATAATGATTGATAGTACTGATAAGATTATTATTTTTCCTTTTTTCATAATATATTTTCTCCTAATTTTTTATATAAATATTAAGTATATTAATATTAATCTAAATAAAAATAACTAACCTCCTTTTATTAAATTTTTAATATACTTAAAAGTTATATTTTTCAATATAAATAGTTTTTATATATAAAATTTTTAAATTCTACTATTATATTTATAGTTCTAAAATATGAAAATGTCAAATAAAATAATTAAAAAAAGTGTAAATTTAGTGATAATTGGAGGATATGAACAAAGAAATTTATAATTACAATAAATAAATATGAAAATATAAATAATTATTATATTAATTTATACACACATGTTCAAATTATTGAGTTTTTATTAAAAAAATGATAAATTTTATAATACATGCTATAGTCATGAGAAAGAAGTTGTTGCACTTGCAAATAAATAATGTGATCTTTATCTAAATTTTGTATTGAATTAATCGGTATTAAATATAGATTTAAACTTGGATAATTTTTTTGTATTTAATTATAATAAGAGATATTAAATGAAAATATTAAAAGAAATTTTTAAATTTTTTAATATTCAGTATAAACTATGGATAAATAAAAATGAGCCAAAATCAAATGAATTGAATGGGCAAAAGAGTTTTAAGTTTAATTTTGAACCAAAAATCAGTATTGTCACTGCTCTTTATAATACTCCAAAGAAATATCTGATTCAGATGATTGATTCTGTATTAACTCAAACATATACAAATTTTGAATTGTGTATAGCTGTAGGCTCTGTTTCAGATAATAAAATTGAAAAAATTTTAAATGATTACAAAGTAAAAGATTCACGTTTGATAATTAAATTTTTAGGTAAAAATAAAGGTATTGCAGAAAATTTCAATGAAGCGATTAAATTAACATCCGGAGAATATATTTTATTTCTGGATCATGATGATACTTTAGCAAGTTTTGCTTTATTTGAGATAATAAAATGTCTGAATGTTAATCCTGATATTGACTTTATATACTCAGATGAAGATAAAATAAAAGGTGATGGTAAAAGAAGATTTAAACCGCATTTTAAACCTGATTTCAGCCAGGAATTATTAAGATGCTATAATTATATGATTCATGTTTCAGTAATAAAAAAAAAGTTTTTAAATAAAATAGGTTATTTAAATGATCTTTATAAAGGAAGCCAGGATTATGACTTGATTTTAAGAGTTGTAGAAAATACTGATAAGATTTTTCATATACCTAAAATATTGTATCATTGGAGAGTACATAAAGATTCAACTTCAAAAAATATTAATACCAAAAAATATGCTTTTAACAACGGCAAGAAAGCACTTGAGGATCATTTAAAACGTATTGGATTAATAGCTGAAGTGCTTGAAGGAAAATTAAAAGGTACATATAGGATAAAATATGAAGTGAAAAAAGAACAATTTATATCAATAATTATCCCTAATAAAAATCATAGTGAAGATCTTTCGAGATGTATTGATTCTATATTATATAAATCAACATATGCTAATTATGAAATCATAATTATTGAAAATAACAGTACAGAAGAAAGTATTTTTAACTTGTATGGTACATATCGCAAAAATGAAAAAATAAGAATTTTGGAATGGAATTATGATTTTAATTATTCGGCAATAAATAACTTCGCTGTTAAAAAATCCAAAGCAGATATAATATTATTATTGAATAATGATACTGAAGTTATTAATCCTGATTGGCTTGAACGAATGCTGGAATTTATACAGAGGGATGAAGTTGGAGCAGTTGGCGCTAAACTTTATTATCCCAATGGTAAAATACAGCATGGGGGTGTTATCGTTGGTCTTGGTGGTGTAGCTGCACATTCTCATGCAAATTTTTCAAGAAACGATGCAGGTTATTTTGGCAGAGCAAATGTTATTCAAAATTTAAGTGCTGTAACAGGCGCATGCTTAATGATAAAAAAACATGTTTTTTTTGATGTGGGAATGTTTGATGAAAGGTTTATTTTAGCTTTTAATGATATAGATTTATGCTTAAAATTACGTGAAAAAAAATACCTTATTGTATGGACACCTTATGCAGAATTGTATCATTTTGAATCAAAAACGAGAGGTCTAGAAAATAATCCAGCTAAAATTAAAAGATTTCAAGGTGAAATTAATTTGTTCAAAGAAAAATGGAATGATTTCTTGAAGAAAAAAGATCCGTATTATAATGTTAATTTAACATTAGACAGTGAAGATTTTACATTAAAATTATAGTTTAGATGATAATTTTTATCTATTTTACAATAGGTATTATAATAACTTTTTGTATATGTAAACCAAGCATTCTCATATCGCCATTAAGTAAGATTTCATCTGGTGATATCGGATCTGGAATATAGATAGTTATTTTATTGTCATTATTAGGATTTAAAAAGTGTAATTTATAATGTGTCATTTTATTATTAAACATAATTTTTTGAAAGGAATTGCTAACCTGAATAACTGTTAATTTTTTACTATTATTATAAAAGGCATTGGCAATAATATATAAGTTAAAATTTTTTGGCAGAGATTTATTAAATATTATTTCTGAACAATAACTTTCTGTCCATATTCCAGTAACATCAGACGGATAGAATCCTTTTAAATGGATTTTATCCTCAAGAGGAATTGTGAAATCAATTTTATAAGATTCTTTTTCAGGTAATTTATCTAAACCGGTAAAATAATATAATTTTAATTCATTTTCATTTTTTAAAAAAAACAAAATCAATGTATTTTGATAATCATAAACATAAATTTTTTTGATTTGATCGTCATTAATATTTAGCAATACTTCTTTTAAATAATCAGGTGAATTTTCAATAAGATAATAAATATCAAATTCATTTATAGAAAAGGTGTATTCTTCAATAAAATTATCAGCATGCAATTTTGCAAATGTCTCATTAAAATTTGTTTGAGTAATGATATTAGTAAGCATATTATGATATAAAATCAATTCTGAAGAATTTAAATCTTTAAATTTTTTTATGTACAAACAATCTTTTAATCTATTTATATTATTTTGCTTTTTAAATAAAATAATATTATTTATTAACTCTTTTGCTTTTGTCCCTATAGACTTTTGTTCATTTTTTTTATATGTGAAATAATGCAAAAATTTATTGAAAAAAATATTCAGTTTAGGGAAAAGCAGGTTTGTAATTTTTATTTTATAATTTAATTTTTTATTTGATAAAAATGGATTTATATAAAGTTCTTTATTAAAATTATTATTTTTATATATAGATTTTAATTCTAAAGATTTTTTATCGGGGATTTCAGCACCATAATGTAAATTTTTAATTAATAAGTAAAAATTATAAAAAGATTCCACAAGAAAAAGTTGAAAACATATGATGATAAATATTATTGAGATTATTTTTGTTCTTTTAGAGTATTTTTTAAGTTGTTTTATAATTATTATCAGCACTGATATTAACAGTATAATAAGAAAAAATATAAATAAAAAAAGGATTGAATTGAATTTCATAAAAATTTTATAAAAATCATTTTAATATACAGTTTTTTTTTTAATTTTACAATAATTTATGTCAATATTAAGATTCTTTTTATATTTTTTTTAAAATAACTTGTTGACATTACTAAAATAAAGCATTAATTCTATTAATAGGTTTTTAAAATTGTCAGGAAATCTTAAATGGACATTTCAATTATTATAGTGAATTATAATTCAAAATATTTTCTTGAAAATTCATTAAAATCAATTAATAATGCTACTTTTAATTTAAAATTTGAGATTATTATAATAGATAATGCTTCAAGGGATGGGAGTACTGATTTTATTAAGAATAATTATAAAAATATACTTTTAATCGAGAATACAAAAAACATCGGTTATTCTAAAGCATGCAACCAGGGATTAAAAATTGCAAAAGGTGATTTTTTATTAATTTTAAATCCAGATACTTTATTGACTGAAAATTCATTAAACAAACTGATAGGCTATTTAAAAAAAAATAAAAAGACTTCAATGCTTAGCTGTAAAATTTTAAATCCTGATTGCACAATAGATCCTGTATGCCACAGATCATTTCCAACAATATGGAATAGTTTATGCCATTTTTTAAAAATTGACAAATTGTTTTCATCGGTCAAATATTTTTCTTCTTATAATATGCTTTATAAATCCGACGATGAATCTTTTGAAGTTGATGCAATATCAGGAAGTTTTATGATTTTTCGAAGGGATATTATAGATAAAAATATTTTCTTTTCAGAAGATTATTTTTTATATGGTGAAGACATTGATTTCTGTTATAAAATCAAAAAGCTCGGATATAAAATTGAATATGTACCTATTACTGAAGTTATACATTTCAGAGGGCAGAGCAGTAAGCATAATAAATTTGATACATTAAAAAATTTTTATAAATCAATGAATATTTTTATTAATAAAAATTATTCACCAAAATTATCTTTTTTATCAAAGCCTTTAATTAATAACGGAATTTTTTTATTTTTTTTATTTTCTTTAGCAAAAAAGTTTTTTTTAAAATTTATTATGCAAATATTTGATATTATTTCTTATATCACAGCATTAATTATTGCTGTGAATTTACATAAACCGATAATTAAATTTATCAGTAATTATATTCATTTGAATAAAAGTGAAATATCTTTAGAATTGTATACAATAATTTCTATGATTTATGTTTTAATTTTTTTAATTGTTTTAAATATAAATAGAAATTATACTTTTGAAAGATTTAACAATAAAAAATTATTTTTATCATTTTTTATAATATGGTCTGTTAACGGATCAATAACATATTTTTTAAAATTTTTTGCATATTCAAGGATTGTTTTGATTTTTATTTTATTTTTGTCTTGTTTATTTATGTATTTATGGAGATTTTTTTTAATGAAAAAATTTCATTTTTTATTATTTAAGACTCTTATAATCGGAATAGATGAGAACAGTAAAGATTTAATAAATTATGAAACAGAATTAGCAAATGATGGATTTAAGATTTACGGTTTTGTTGATACTCAAAAAACGAATTCCGGTAAATTAATTGGAAAGTTTCCCATATATGGAAATATTGATACTTTATTTGATGCATTGATTTCTGAAAAAATAGAATGCATAATTTTTTCATTAAAAAGCATTGATTTAAAATTTTATTATAAGTATAAAGATTTTTTAGAAGAAAGAAAAATTGAATCTAAGTTTTTGCCTGATTTAATTAATATTAAAAATCAAAAAGTTCATTTTTTTGAAATTAGTGATAAAAAAATATAAATATGAGTATTAATAAAGAAAGTGTTGATGCTGGTATTTCGATAATCATTCCAAATTATAATGGTAAATTATTATTATCAGAATGTTTGTCTTCAATTTTTGATCAAAAGATCGACTTTAAATATGAAATTCTAATAATTGACAACGGTTCAAATGATGGATCAGAACAATTAATTCAAAATATAAATCCTGAAATTAAATTTATAAAACTTGGCAGGAATTACGGTTTTGCTAAAGCAGTTAACTTTGGTATAAAAAATTCTAAATTTGAATATATCCTTCTTCTTAATAATGATACAGTTTTAGAGGGGACATTCCTTCAAATTATGAAAAAAGCGCTTGATGATAATCCACAAATTAGTTTTTGCGCTTCAAGGATATTGATGTATGAAAATCCTGATAAAATATATGGCACCGGAAATATTTATATAAATAATGGAACGGCAGAATTAAGAGGGTTTGATAAAGATAAGAACCTGTTCAACAACAATGAATTTGTATTTGGTGCATGTGCTGCCGCATCTATATATCGGAGGGTTTTATTTGATAATATCGGATATTTTGATGAGGATTTTTTTGCATATTATGAAGATGTGGATTTTGATGTAAGAGCTCAATTAACAGGACATAAATGTTTATATGTAGCGGATGCTTTAGTATATCATCATGGAAGCGTTACATCAAATAAAATGAATGATTTTAAAATATATTACGGCTGTAGAAATATATTACTTGTTATGTTTAAGAATATGCCGTTACGATTTTTTTTAAAAAATTTTATAAATATTTTTTTTTTACAAATGTAACTGTTCACAAAGTTTGAGAAAAATGTTCACAAAGTTTGAGAATAAATTTTATTTCTGTTCACAAAGTTTGAGAATAAAAAAATATATCAACTATAGTTTATTTTTTCAATATTTTTTTTAAAATTAAAACGTTATTAAATAGTGTTTAAACCATTTAATAACGCCTTTTTTTTAATAATTCATTATAATTAATTCATTGGTTTTTTCAGATTTATCTCTAAATGCAGAATAAAGAGTAGATATCTGTTTTATATTAAAATCAGAATAAAGTTTCTTAATTTCAGAGTGATCATTATATGATAATATAAATTTTCCTTTATAAGTTTTTAATAATTCGCAAAGTTTAGTATGATCAGATACTGAAAACTTTGTTTCATATAAATATTCTTTTTCATAATATGGCGGATCAAGATAAAGAAAAGAGTTTTCTTTATTGAATCTTGGTATTATTTTATCATATGACTTATTCGATATAACAACTTTATCTAGTCTTTCTGATAATAGATTTATTTTTTCAAACAAATTTCTTCTTGATGCCGGCTTAAAAGAAAAATTATTGCCGTTTGATGAAAAACTGTAAGCATATTTGAAATAAGTTTTTACTGCTTTTTGAATATCTGTTAATGTTTCATTATCAAGTAAATAATCAAAAATAATTTGACTTTGCGGTAAAAAATTAAATTGCTTAATAAACTCCTTTGGATGAAACTTTATGACATTAAAAAGATTGGTAAGTTCATTATTATAATCATTATAAACTTCCGACTCAAACCATCGTTCTTTAAATAACAGCATCCAAGCTACACCTCCGAACACTTCAACGTAATACTTAAGCTTTCTTTTTTTAATCGGTAAATCCTGTTCGGGTACAAAAAGCGCAATTTTTTGCCTTAATAACCTTTTCCCTCCTATCCATCCAAAAATGGCATTAATAGAATTCTTTTGAACATCCTTGTTCATAAAACACTCCTTTTTTAAATATTTTATTAATATGTTTTATTTGTTAAAACAAATGAGACCTCATCTATACTCTGATCAATACCTTTCTTAGCTGTTGTATTAATAATACAATCGCCTGATGTCCATTCAGTCGTTGTTTTAAATATTATTGACCAGGAAAAACCATCAGAACTTGTCATTGCGGCTTCATCTATTCTTTTTGTACCTGATCCGTCATAAACTGTTACAGTAACAGAATCTGCTTGAATATTAGTTTTTAATGTATATTTAAAACTATTACCTATAAGTTCTTTGCATAATGGGATCATGATTCAAGCCTCCTATTTTTGATAATAATTAATTGTTTAAATGATTTCTTTTTTGATTCCAGTATTTGTCTTATATCTTTATTTGTCATATTTATAAATTGAATTAAAGCTTGATTTCTAATTGTTATAAAATACTGTGTTGATTCCCCGAAAGGTTCAAAGAGTCCATCAAAAAATATGCTAAAAAAATAATCATCATAAAACATTTTATGTATCCTTTGTTATTATGACAGTTATTCTGTTCTTATTTTCATCAACAGTTATCTGAACTCTGTTTAATGTATCAAGCAGATTCCTAAAATTATAAATTCCGGTACCTCCACCGTTTGTTTTGCCTGCCATGATCGCAACTAATACTTGAATACATGTCTTAAAATCAAAACCGGTTTCTATTACAGAAGCCATAATATCAGATGTTGAATGACTTGATCGTGTACTAACTGCCACATCAAGATTTGAAACGTCGGCTTTAAAATCATTTATATTTGTTACAGCATTTCCTTTGACGGACTCAACATCAACCGGAAAATTCGGATGCATTGCGTTTACATTACCGTAAGTTTCAATGATAATTGAAAAATCCAGCCATGCCTTTGGAGACGTCTGATCCACAAAATATAAAACAATTCGTTTTGCTTGCATTTCAGATGCAGTTAATATCAATGAATACCCTTGCCCCTCATCAACAAAGCCGTTTGAAGTATTAGCTTCATTGCTTTCATCTTTCATGATTTTCACATCTCCCGATGAATAAACTGCATCACTTTTAAAATCAACTCCATCTATTTGAAACATAGAGAAATTAACAACAGTTTCAATGCCATATTTTCTTAAAAATTGATTATTCATGCAGCTCTCCTTCTTCTTAAAATTGGAATATCAGACGGAAATGATATAACTTCATCAACTCCTACACTAGGTACAAATGCATCATATTCATCACCTTCTATATCATAAATAACACCATCTATATGAATTCCGCCATGATAACAATTCCCGCTATTTGTAATAGTAAAATTGCCAGTTGCGTAATTGGGCAATTCATTAGTCCAATTACTTCCACTAGGGCTTATAGGATTACTACCATCACCATCATCGGTTGCACAATTTGTAGCTGTTAAACTACCAAAATTATTAATATCGTTTGAAGTATTAAATATTATACAATTTGTAGCTGTTACTGTTCCATTAGATTCTATGTATATCCCTGCACCATTGACATAATTTGTATTGTATATTATGCTATTATATAAGTATAGTGTCCCATAACGAATATTTATACCATATCTATGAAATCCTGAAAAAATACAATTTTCAATTTTCACAATAGCATCAGCATCATATACTTGCAACCCTTGATATGTCCCATTAGCATTTGATTCTATACGGCAATTTCTAAACGAAATTAAACTATTACCCGAAAGAATAGCATCAACATATAAGCAATTACATAAAGTAACAGAACCATAATCATTTTTAATCTGTAGTCCTATAAAATCGATATAACTACATTGAATTCTAATTTGATAATTAGTATCAGTCATATGTAATCTATATCGTGATGTTGACCATGTGGTTTTTAAAGCTTCATGGCCTGGTAATGCATATACAATAGGATAATGAGTAGAATCAACTGTCCAACCCGAAAAAGTAACCGCTGTACTATCAGGTGTTCCTTCGGATGATCGACAACCAATATAACAATATCCAGTACCAGTTAAATCTCCATTCTCACCAGATTCAGCTAAATTAAGAGAAAGATAATCATAACCATCACCTCCATCTGGATCAACTATTACATATATATCAGCCAACTTGAAACTCCTTTAAAGTTACAGGAGTTATAGGATCAGTAACGACGATATCTTTATCTTTATTTTTAATTTTTAATTTTTTAAAATCTGATTCATTAATATAACGCCTATTTTGAGAATCAATAAGAATATTCGTATCTTTTAAATCAATATTAAAATTTCTTTTAAATTTTATATTTTTTATTATTTCTCCATTATTTTCTATCTCTTCATATGCAGACTCTTCTAGTTTTTTATTTTTAATAGTTCCAAAATTTAAAACTAATATAAATTTTTGTTTCATTTTTTCAGACCATTTTTTTGTAGAAAACTCGCCATCATTACCAACTTGAATAATATCTCCCTTTTGTTCTAATGTTTTATTTTCTGCTGCTAATAAAATTATTTCCATTTAATATCTCTTTTTTGTTTTATTTGAACATACAATTTTTTTCTTGTTCATATCGAGTGCTTAATTCTTTCACTAACCATGTTTTAGTTGCATTTGTAATATTTTTGTAAACATTCAAATTAATAGTATCATTTAGAGGATTGAGAATTAAATATTTAGAATCATTTGTAATCCTTATATCTCTTGGATAAGAATCAGGTAAAACTGTAGGATCATTAAGCTTTATAAAAAAATCACCATCAATTAAATAAATATAAATATATGGTGAAGACTGACATGTTAAAATTAAATATTTATCATCATAACTGAATCGTATAGATGTAACTTGACTTGTTGGGACTGAAGAAGGATTATTCAAAGGTGTATATGTATCGCCATTAACTTTATAAAAATGTAAAAATGGAGAGGCATTTAAACCTGTTACTAGAAATTCCCCATTGTGACTATATGCCAAACAGACAGCTGATGCGGTTGGTAAATCTGAAGGATCAGTAAGTTTTGCAAAACTATCTCCTGTGCGTTTATAAATATATAATCTTGGCGTTCCATCAGATGACGATAAAGTAAAATAATTTCCATCCATAGTCCAATGTATATTATTGCAGGCATAACTTGGTATAGTAGATGGATCAGCTAATTTTGAAAAACTATCTCCAGTACGTTTATAAATAAAAAGAAAAGGAGAGGCGTTAGTTGTAATTGTCAAGTATCTATCATCATAACTAAACATCATTCTATTTATGCCTGAACCGGGCTTTATAGCAGGATCGGCAAGTTTATTTAATACATCACCAGTTCTTTTATACAGAACAATTGTATCTATATCACAACCAATTATGAAATAATTGCCATCATTACTCACACAACAACTTCTTCCTGTTGATTGAGGTAAAACTGAAGGATTGGCTAAATTGGAAAATGAATCGCCATTTCTTTTTTTAAGAAACATATAAGGAGATAAAGGACATGATCCTAAAACATAAACGCCATCAGATGTACAATCTATTTGTCCGGCTCTTATTGAACCTGTAGGACTGGTTAATTTTGTTCCTGGAAAAATAATACTGCCATCAACACCTTTAAAAATTAATTCTATATTGCTATTATTTGGTAGAATTAAAAATCCATTTATGCCTTTTGTTGTAAAATATTGATTATGAAAATTAATAAGATGTTCAGCATCTTCTTGAATTATTTTGGATGCATTTGAGCTAAATATATCAATTTCATCCCCTATATTTGCACCCGGCAATGATACTTCAACATTATCTCCGGTAACTATATATTTTTTATTCGGTTCTAATTCTGTATTTTCTGTTACTTCTGTAAATATAATATTTTCTTTTATAACCGGTTCTGAATTATCTGTCGGTAAAGGCAAATCAATGATCCTGTTACCATTTGCATCCATGTCGGAATTAAGAATATTATCATTTAATTGACTCATTTTAACAGAATGCGGGTTTGTAGTATTATTTATATGCTGTTGAACAGTAGCTGATGTTCTTATTACCCTGCCTGTCAATATTGTATAATTGATATCAGCATCAATTTCCAAATCACAGCAAATTACATCATTTGTTGTCAATTCTGCAAGTTCCGGATCCTCATCGTCGGTTCCGCCTTCTATCACGACAACAATAAAATATTCATTATTCTGAAAGTATTGTAAGTTGTTATTCCCGTCAAGCTCCTGTTGTGACTGACTTCGTGCAAATCGTACCGTAATCGCAAGGCTTTTTATTAAACCTGCAGTAGGCAGATAACCTGCTAGATCAACATCCTGATTGGCTCCTATTTCAATCCTGTTACCATTCTGATCATAAGCGATACCTGCAGAAACAACAAAGATGGCATCCGATGTTCCGGGATTCTTTTTTGTGACATATAATCCTGACCATATTCCATGTCCTAAAATGTTTTTAATGATATTTTTATCAGCATTTTCAATATTATCCTGAAGGTCTTCCATTTCTGCAGTTTGTATTCTTTTTTTATAATAATAATTTCTTCTGTCCATATTTTCCCCTTATATTTTTATTTCCCCTATAAAACAATCTCCGACAACAAATGCATTGTCATTATCCGTATTAATTAAATATACGGATACATGAGCAAACTTATATTTATTCAAAATCTGATAAATAAGTTCTTTCTCTTCAATTGTCAATATAACTGTCAGTATTATAAAATAAGCAAAAGCTATATTATTGACAAATGATATTGTATATTCACCAGTAATATAATGCGACAATATCTTTTTGATTCCGGACCATAATTTCGTTTCTTTATAAAATGAATATGCATATATGACTCTGTTCCTGATAGCGTCACTGTCTTCATCCTGAAATGGAGTTATGCTGCGGTCAACCATGTGTTTTGGAATATTTTTTGAGTAATAAGGGAACCATTCCAATGACAATGTTAAAGCATCAGTTTGCAGATCATCAAACATTTCGCATATGGATTGAAAAATTGATTGAAATAACAAACAGGTAGTCGTCAAAGGATACAATAATTTATCTTTTAGAAATTCCCAGAATGTCACTCTTCAACTCCTGTGTTGATTGTTACCGGTAATACAACCGTCAAATCCAATATTTGTGTTTTACTGATTGTAATAATTGATTCATTTGAAAACGTAATATTTTTAATAAAACCTTTAAATTGATTGTCCAGATAGCCTTTTAGTTTCATTGGTATAAAATCAACTCCGATGGATTGTTCTGTATTGATAAAGGCAGCTATGGTTTCATTTATTGATGTCCTGAACGCATCTTCAACATCAGGTAAAGAAAAACAATCAAAAGTAATATTAATTGAATGCTCTACATTTTCAGCCGCATAAACTGTAGGCTGTATACCGTCAAAATAAAGATTTGCATCAATTACAGACTGAACTTCAGCGACAAGCGGTACCGATGCTTCTCCTGAAACAGCAGATATAATTATCCCTAATGTGCCGGCTCCGTCTAATGTCGGCACAATCACAACGTCTTTTACACCGTCAACATTTATTGCAAGTTTTTTATACCATGCAGGGCTTCCTTCATTTGTGCTTTCCCATTGCAGTTTGTAACGTTCATATAACGGTCCGTCTTTTTCTTTATCTTCTGCAGGTATTTCAATCCAATCCGAAGGAACCGTGACATAGTCAATGCCGTCAATCGGACTTACCAATGATACACTTGTGCCCGCAATTATATTATATCCTGTTCCTGTTCCGGATGATTCAACCGGTACAGATATTTCCTGTATATCTGCCGGCAGAACTGTTTCTTCAGTCACAATAAAAGAATATTGTTTGCCTGAAATGTTTGTTGCTGTTTTAATAATTTTGTCATTTTCAATGACAATTGAAGTTGATGAGACTATGTTTCTTCCGAATATAAAATATCCCGTTACTTTGGTTGCAGGATTTCTGATTATATTTACATCTTTACATTTTTCATCAAGCCAATCGTCTGATGCGGAAGATGCAAATACATTTGTGAATATAATCTCAAGTTTTCTGTATAATAAATAAAAAAAATAGCCTGCTATTTCAATAAAATCCCTTAAAACACCGCCGACGTTATAATTTGTTATTTCATTGATGCTCAATTTATTTTGAAGTTTAGTTTTTAATTTCTCTTTAATTGCCGTTTCAGAAACATTAAAAAAACCCATTATTCACTCCATATTTTTAAAACTTTATCAGCGCTTATAACAAGATTTAAATCGTTATCATAATTATATATCCCGAAAGAAACCCTGCAGTAAAAGCCTGTAATATCTTTTTTAACCGTTGATATTGTTATGGAATCGCTTTTTATAAGCGGTTCATTTTTCAAACAATCTTTTATCATGCTTTCAAAATATGAAAGTTTTTCTTTGGTAAATCCGGTCTGCACAAACTTATATAATTCGCTTCCGTAAGTTAAATCATAAAACAGGCTTCCCTTAGGCGTTTTCAATCTTTTTTTTATCGCCTGCAAAACACGTTCAATACCTGACGCCAATTTAAAATCATTGCCGGCAAATCCGATCTTCATGTCATCATCAATCATAATGTCAGTTCCGTAAAAAACGCTATCGCTCATTGCTTCTCCTTTATTTGAATATTGACGCAATAAAAGTTTTGGCTAAAGCAATATTGTTTAAAGTTGAAATAAATTGTCCTGGAACAGCGGTCTGATTGGTTTCATTGCCGGATGTGGCGAGAACAGATGTTACAGTCGCAACCTCATTTAACAAATCAGCCAGATCATCAAGACAATCTTTCAAGCTGCCGGCAGCATTCTTTAATTCAATAAGACCGGAGAGGTCAAAGGTCTCATTTGCCGTCTGCAGTTTTATCGAACCGTTATTTTTATCCAGTTCAACTGCAAAATTATTGTCAGCCTGTATTAAAATATAATTATCTTTAATGTGTATTTTCTGAGTGTTATTGATTAAAATAAACTCGTTTTCTTTATGTTCCAAATCAAAAGAGGATCCTAAAACACTCTCGACATAAGGATGGTTCTTATTGCCTTTTTTAAAATTGATCCTGACAATTGCGTCTTTTGAAGGAATGCAGAAAATACCGCCGTTTACCGATCCCCATATTTTTGGGATTTCCACTTTCGGATATATAACCGGCGATTCCGATCCGTCAAGATTCAATTCCTTTGCATCGAGATAATATTTGCCTTTTTCCGTATATATCTTTATAACTTTTGCTTCTGTGGGAAAAGAATAAATACTGTCTATATAATTCTTTATGTCGTTATAAAACCCTTCTTTTGTCATGCAGGAAGCACCTCGCATAATATTTTATTGTCTTCAAAAACAAGAGATTCAAGATTATATATTGTATTATTATATGAAAGCTGATCTTTTATAGTAAGTTCGGGTATAGGAAATATTGTAATATACAATCCTTCTTTTCTGACCGTATATTCATCAACATTGAATATCTTTCCTGACAAATTGTCCGTGATCACGATTTTACCAGCGGAATAATAGCAGTAAACTGTTTTTTGAAGATATGTTGAAGCTGTTTTAATAACGTTTAAAAGACATTGTTTTTTTGTGCCTTTCAAGACAATTCTTTTGAAAGTCATATCATTGATCAACAATTCATAACCGGCAAGTTTTGATAATACTTCAGACATTTTGACATCTTCAAAAGTCTCCTGGAACTTTTCTTTTAGAACCGTATTATTATCTGCATCGATTATAAAGCCGGTTTCGTTTTCTTTAACCGGCACAGCAACCACTCCGTCAAATATATCTATATAATTATTGCCGTCGGTTGATATCTGAAATAATATTTTATCATCTTTTTTTATTTTTATCTCATTTGCCTTATAATAATCTTTTTGGATCCTGAAAGTAGCAAACTCGTTAAATCCGAACAGATATTTAATAATCTGGTAATTATAATTTCTCTCAAGAATAATATTGTTATGTTTTAACCTCACAAAAACCTGTATAACATCCATATTATTTTCCTGTTATTGTTTTTATAGCCTTCTGTCTGCCTTCTTCAACAAAATCCCTTTGATTTTTTTGTTTTTGATTTTCTGAAGCATTAAGCGATGCAGCGGTTTCCTTATCAATAACTTCATATTTTGCCGGCACAAATTCAATAAACTCCAAGGTCGCATTGCATTGTTTGACGCCGGTTGAAACATCAGAATTAAAAGATTTAAACAATACTCTTTCAATGTGCCTTGCTTTTAACAACGGATGATCGATAAAATATACTTTCGGAAGCTTTTCCTCTGTTTTCATGAACATGTTTTCAATTGCTTCAACCTGTTCCATAAGGCTCTCATGATCGGAAGCCTCATCATCGCTTTTACTTATTATCTGATATGTAATGCTTACGGTTTTATCCTCATAGCCTGAAACTATTTTCTTTTTTGATTGCGCTTTTTCGGCTCCGGATTTTTCATATATAATGGCGCCTCCTACAGATATTGATTTCAATGTTCCCTGTATTTCTTCACCGTTAAGATAAACATAACCGAATATGGGAATATCCTGTCTAACTTGCATAGGAAGCCTCCTTTTCAATAATATTAAAGAGATTAACAATTTTTGATATATCCGTTATTTTATCAGGGGTTATTTCAACCTTGTCTATATAATAATGATTGTTTATGATTGTCTGACCAGCAGACTGCCCTTTATTAAAACTATTTATCAGACTTTTCGATTTATCATTGGAATAAACGCTTGATCCTCTTCCCAGGTTAACCAGTTCCGGTCCGTCTTCGCCCACGACGGCAAGACCGCCTCCGAAATTGGATACGCCGTTTGCAAACTCCGGAAGCTGGGGTATTTCTAGATTCCATTCAAATTTTTTATTCAAACTGTTCCAGAGATTTATTATACCTTTTATTAAAGATAATAACGGCCATGCCATGATTTTAAAAAGTCCTGTAAAAATCTTAGCAAATCCGGCCAGAACATCACCTTCAAATATCATTTTAACGCCTTCTATAACGTCATTGATACCGCCTAGAACTATTTCTCCTATGGTATTCAAAACAGTACCGAATATTACTTCTATAACGCCCAAAATAAAGCCGAGTCCGAACAAAATTGCATCAAGCCATCCCATATCGATATTTTTAAAGAGGTTGGCAAAAAAGTCTTTAATGGGTTTAAGCATATCAAACAAAGGTTTAAGATTTTTCTTTAACCTGTCAAACTGCTGTATTACGCCGGCAAAGATATTTTTAAAAAACTTTGAATAACTATCCCAGTGTTTAACCATTCTATAAATATATAAACCGAGTAAAACAACAGCGGCGATGATCAAACCTATAGGGCTTGTTAAAAATGCAATGCTTGATTTTATTATAGAAAGCGTCAGCCCTCCGAATGCTCCGGAAAGACCTTTTATGCCTCCCAATAAACCGCCCGTTTTAAAGCCTCCCGATACCATCTGCCAGACTTTTGTTGCTGTAATATTTTTCCAGATATCGGCTGTTAATAGTTTTATGCTTTTAGAAAATACAAGTTTACTTACAGTCAAGGATCTGGTAATTTTATGCCAATTAGCATATAAAACTACAGCTATCCCTAAAGGTATGGCTAATCCCGTAAGTATTAAAATTGTGTATGATAATAATTTATTAAGTATTTTATGTTTTTCCAAAAAAGCGGTTATTCCGTTTAAGAAACTGGAAAATCCCGACAACAGTTTTGTAAGAGGAGAAAGCATTGGTGATCCCAAAGCAGTGGCTAATCCTTTTACCGCATCTCCAACATTTGACAAGCCCACGCTGAAGTTTTTACTCAATTTATCAACCATACCGAAATACTGGCCGCCTTTACTGGTCATACCTGTAAAGATTTTATCAATAGTCTTAAAATCAACATTCCCCTGTTCAACATATTTGCGCAATGACTGTCCTGCCAAACCTGTTGCCTTTTCAAGCTCTTTCCAGACAGGAATCCCACGCATTGCAAACTGATTCAAATCCATAGTTGTAGCTTTGCCAGCAGACTTAAGAGTACCGAAAAGATATGTTAAATCACCTATTGGAATACCGAGACCAGTTGCAACATCGGCAAGCTTTTTGATTGTAGGCATTACATCGCCTGCAGTAAAACCGAATCCTAAAAGCTGCTTCCCTGCAGTAGCAACCTCTGGTATTTCAAACTTTGTTTGACCTGCATATTTTTTCAGATCAGCTAACATTTCAACTGCTTTTTGTCCGTCTCCTAAAAATACCGTAAACTGACTTTGAAGGTCCTGCATCTGCGATGCGGTTTTTGCAAGTCCGAACACTACAGCTCCGGAAGCGATTCCCAGGGTCGTCATCTTAACACCGATTTTTGTTAATGGTTCAATTGCATCATTGAAAGTTTTTATTGATTTTTTTACGGAAGACAACGGGCGGGTTATCTTATCTATTAAATCCAATACTATAAATGTTTTAAAAGTTTTTTCCATCTTTCAAACCTGTTCTTTTATTTCATTTTCATTTTCTCCGTCATCTTTTCCCGCAAAACCATGATTTACGGCTATTTTCAGTTTTTCGAAAAATCTCTCCTCAAGCCATTCGGCTTTTACAAACTCTTCGCAAAACTCGTCAAGATCAAGCTTTTTTATATCAACACCAGGACGGTATTTCTCAATTAAAACAGTCATCTGCCGATACGAGTTGGAGAGATACCGGTTACGTTTCTCTACAACTTTTTCAGCAAAAAAGAGTCATTAAAACCTAACTCTTCCTGTATGGCATTATATATTGAAACAAATAGCCCGGGTTTGTCTGAAAGCAGTTTTTCATATTCTTCTGAAGAAGGATAAAGCCGGCAGCTTCTGACCAGACTGTCCATTCTTGATCCCAGTTTTCCCCGTTCGTTTGCAACTTCGTCAAAAAATCTTTTAATTTCAACAGACGTAGGTTTTCTGAAATAAAATGTTACATCCGAACTTTCCAGCGCTATAACCTGAAATCCTTTTTCTTTAGCCTGCAATACATCTTTTGGAAGTTTTTCTTTATTTTCTTCATTCATATATTATTCCTTTATTTTTTTATTTACAATTCACCTGATGCCGATACAAGAGTATTTGTAACATCGCCTTCTTTAATGTCTCCGAAAATTAAGAACTCCAGTTCAACCATTTGTTTGCCGTTTCTATTGAACTTCCTTCCTATTTTCGTAAAAGAACATTGAAGTAGAGTGTCGGTATGAGGCATCTCTTCATCATTAGCGTAATTGACTACAATATTAAACGGCTTGAAACCGAATATTCCGCTAGTTATTCCTTTTGCATAAGTTATCATCTGTTTATATTCTTCTAACAGCATATTAACTTTACCGCTTGCTTCCCAGTCGCCGTTAACATAGCCTATGGGCTTTGATCCCACACCGTACACGGCTTCTTTTTTCTTGCTCTGATCCCATGAAACGTCATCAAAAGACCATGACAAATGTGCTGCTAAAAACATTGATATATCTTCCCAGCTGTATTTTTTTCCGTTAATCATCGATATGCTCCTTTTTTAGCTTTCAAACGGATCTGCATAAGAATAAAGGAAATATAAAGAGATTGAACCTAGAATCGGTATGCCCTTTAAGTTCAGTTCAAATGCAAGTCCGTTATTGACTATATCCTGATTTTCAGGCAGAATGACTTCTGTTTTTTCGGATAATTCTTTCGGTTTTGCTTTTGTCATTATGCTTAATGCATCAGCAATATCCTCTTTAATTTTCTTTAAAGCAAGATTATCCTCTATGCCTGACTGCAGGTTTTTTAAAGCAGCTGCCCTTGCAAGACGCACCGCTTTAAAGACGGTGTCAATTGTTTCAATAAATTGATAATCGCTTGAAGCATCTGCAATCGTTCTTCCTCTAGCCCAGAAATATGAAGAAAGCCCTGAATATTTTCTTAAAACGCAATATCCGGCATCGCACAATGTTTTACTGTGAGCTTCAGTCCATGTATCAGAAAGCTTTGCAACTGTAATAGGAAAAGTTGCAACTTCGCCGATTGACTGATTTACCCTGGCGCTTGCTATGGTGCCTGCCAAAAGCCCGCCGTGGTTTCTGCTAGGCACATAACCGTCTGTTTGAATGATTTCACCGAAACTTGCACAGCATACAACAAACCTGTGAGAGTATGATGCTTTCTCGGTTACGAGACGGTCAACATAATCATCAATGTCTTCACTTGAAGATATTTTAGCTTCACAGATGAAATATGTCGGTTTATGATCTTCAAACAATTCATCGGCTCTAGCCCCTAAAGCTGCTTTATCCGTATTATCGCAGACTTGAGCGATGTAGCAGAACCTGGGTGTATATGTTTCAAGACCGATGTTCAATGCGTTCATTACTTCGGTTAAACTTGAAGTTGCAGAAATAATTGAGAAAGAATAGATATCGCCTGTGACAAAACTTTCACTTGGCGTAGCAGCTGATGTAAAAGTTACTATGACTCCTGTATCGCCTATTGTCACAATGCCCGTAGCAGGTATTGTTTCTTCCTCGCTCCAGTTGTCTCCGCCGTCTATTGAATACTGACAGGTTGCGACATTTAAAGCACCGCCGGTTATTATTTTAATTAAAATATCGGCATCGCATGCGGGCGTTCCCGAACCGACATATGTTGCCTGTCCTGTGCCCGTTAAAGTTATGGTACCTATGGAACCAGCCACGTCTTTGGCTGAAGGAATTGCAATGATTACGGAATTTTTAGGTGCTTTTAAGAAGAAGTCTCTAATCCTGTCGACAAGATTGCCTTTGCCTAAAAGAGACGCTAAATCGCTTGATTTCCCGATTATATATTTTTTGCCAATGGTACCGATTGAACATGTACCTACAAATATTGCAGCAGGAGAGGCGTTTACGGATATTCCGGAAACACCGTCTACAATTATTTCATTAACATCGCCGTAAAAGCTCATGATTTGCCTCCTAAATATGCTTTGGAGAACTTGTTCCAGAGAGCTTCAAACTCAGAAACGGTTACAACCTTACCTTTTTTAAAGTTCGCAAACTGCATAAATGCCTCTTTTTTCCATCTGACATTTGTTTTTGAATCAATAAGTTTAGTTATATCCACAAGATTTGAATCTGCAGACTGGCTGGATTTTTTTAATTTACTTTCCATTTTATTTTCATTTGTATTTTCACTCATAGTTCACCTCGGCTAATAGCGTTACTTCGCTTATTTTATTATATTCTTTACCGGTATAAATACCGTAATTAAAATCAATGCTTATAGAGCCTAAATATTGAGCCCTGATTTTTGACTCGCTGTCAGCGTATTCAATTTGAGTAGGAGCGATTTCAACCCATCCCTGCTCAATTATTATCCCGCTCTTAAGCCCGCTTAAAAAAGCCTGAATCCATGCATCAACTTCAGTTTCACTTGAACCTGAAAAAGCGATCTTTACAGGCTGTGTGATTCTATACTTTTGCGTTACCACAATGATCTTTCCGGTTTCATCTTTTATATTGTCTTTTGTCATTGTCTTTTCCGGCTTGGCGGACAATGTTAATATACTGATCCACCCCGGAAGCTTATAAGTCGCCTCATCCTTTGCTGTCAAATAACACTTATCATCCGGCAGTAAGGTAACCGTTAAAGCAAGTGTTTTTAAATAATCCTTGATCTCGCTTATCATTTCTTACTTACCCACCATTTGATCGTGTCTTCGATAATATGCTCTTCCTTATCGCCAATACCGATAAAGTTTCTCTGCGGTATTTTTACCTTTCTGTTTCTACCTGCCTTGCCGCCAAGGTCATGTATCCTTGCATAAGGAACATCTTCATTTCCTGCACCTATAAAAAGTCTTATGTTATGGACTTTATAGTCTACGGAATCCTTAAGTTTCCCGTTCCATATAAGGATATCCAATGATCCTTTTTTTTCTGCTTTATAATCAGCATAATTTTTACTTAAAACCGGCCACGGCTTATCGTCAGGCGATTTCTTATTTTTAAAATGATCAGGTATAGCCTCATGCGTAATCCTATGCCCGATCTTTTTTAAAAGAACATCATAATTTGATAGCTTCTTATCAAGAGCACCGATGAACCTTTCAACCTCATCAAAGCCCCTTAATGCAACCGCCATTTAATAACCTTTCCAGAAGTCAGAATCAAAGACCTTTTCTTCTGACTTAAAACTGTAATTTGACGGAGAAGATACTCCTTCTTCAGTCACTATGCCTATATCGTTTTTACCGTCCCTGACACCTTCCAGAAACTTAATGGCATTTTTATATCTGTCAATCCAGATAGACTCTTCAGAATCTTTCTTTATGCCTTTACGTCCTAAGATTTTATATATTGCAATATCAATAGTTACATTCTTTACCGCATCAGGCACTATTGTCAAAGGAAGCTTATACTGCTTGGCAAGATATCCGTTAACCTCGGCTTCTGCAGCCGAAATTAAAGCTGCTATCCTATCCTTATATGCATCATCAGCGTCATCGCTTTCCGTTGCAAATCCAACAAGCACTTCCTTATTGAACTGCGAATATAAATCTTCCTCTTCGCAATACATTTAATTTACCTTTATTTTTTATTCAGGCTCTGTCATTTCTTCTGCTTTTTTCTTTGATTTTTCTAAAGCCTTTAAAAGCCCTTTTTTAACAAGTTTTTCAATATCGGTTTTAGATAGACCGTCGTCTTCGGAAGCAGTCATACCTTCAGCAAAATCTTTCATGTTATGAGAGAAATTACATAAAACCGCATATTGATTCTTATTCGTTTTATTATCTGCCATTTTTTTAAACATCTCGCTTTTAAAATAAACAGTTTAAGCTACAGCATCTTTTACAAGATAACCGCTGACATTGGAAATGATTACTGGCTCCAATGCGTCCCTGTATCTTACAATGTCGCTTGTTGCTGCTTCATCCCTGTATGAATCGACTATAGGATACCCGTCCTGTCTTATCGTTGCGCCGAAAGACGGATCGTCTAATGACTGAATGTTCTCAGGTACATATGCCACAACAAGGTCTTTACCCCAGAGTGTTACTGTTGCACCTTCCTGATCTATAATCTTTTCCCTGCCTACAGTGATCCCTTTGACTCCGAGCAGTGTTACCATAAGGTCCAAGGTAATAACCTTGATATTGTTTGCCGAAAGCATCGCAAGAAGCTTTGTATGCAGTTTCAACTTCTTATATACGGCATAACTCATATGAATGACACATTCATATGGTTCGCATCCCGTTGCAAGCGATATAGCTTCTTTTGCAGTCTCTATAACACCGACAGGATCGGAGTTTGTATAATCTGAAAACTGGCTTGTTCCAGACAGCGTTATTCTGCTTGTGGATGCAAAATTCGCCAAAGTTGTCGCAAGAGTCGCCTGTTTTGATTCCATTTCAAGACCGAGATTGTTCTGCAGTCTTTTCAATTTTCCGGTTTGCGACAAAATCTTGGTTTTCATCGGCTCTAAAGCATTCTTCCACTCCCTGTCATCCATCGGTCTTTCAAGAGTCCTTTCATCAATTTTGAAAGGAACAAAATCTGCGGCTTTATCAAGCACCCTTGATCCCCTGGCGCCATACGCCCTTCTTGTATCGCCGACAATTATGCCGTTTTTAAACTTTGCAATCTGTCCTGCGTCAAGCGGATGATTGATAATCGGAAAAAGTTTAAAACCGACCAGCTGCGGAAACTTATAATCATAAGCAATCTTTGTCAATACCGGACTCTGATTTCCTTTTAAGCTTTCTAAATATCCCATATTTGTCTCTCCTTAAATATTTTGATAATTTGCGCTATCTTATAAGCACTTCAACCGTCGATGTTAAGACCTTCTTAACAAGGATTTTACCGGTTGTATTGTCAACGATTGCTTTCCCGTCGGCATCGGATGCAACAAGGTCTCCGACAACGGGAGTTTGACCGCTTGCTATTTCTACCTCGGCAAGACCTAAAGCGACAACATCGCAAGGCTTGCCTGACAAAGCACCGAATAATGATACTCCGTACGGATTAACCGTAGCGCCGGAAGCTCCGGTTGCCTTGACAAACCTGTTTGCAGAAACGTCCGCAGTAGCAATTAATGTATCTCTGAAAATATCCTGCATATTTTTACCCTCGCTTTTCGTTATAATAAATAAAGTGTTTTCTTATAAAACACTTTTTTTTATATCACTTTCAACAAAGCATCTTCATATGAGATGTTATGAGTTTCCGAGAACTTCAAAGTTTTTTCATGAAGTTCATTTTCCTCAATATCAGAAAAATTCAAAACACCCTTAGAATCTTTTGCCTTGTCTTTCTTATATTTCTGTTCATTTGACAAATCGACAACACTGTTTTCAGGTATGTCATTCATCAAATCTTCAAAGAACTTTACAGCATCGCATTCTGTTTCTGAAAACTTAATAACATCTCCGTCGATCTTTTCCATGAATGCAATAAAGCCTTCTTTGTGCTTAGGCGACACTTTGCCCTTAGAAAGCAGCAAATCGAACTTATCGCTGTAGCCTTTTTTAACAGTTGTTTCTTTAAACTTCAGAAGATCCTTGTTTTTTTCCTGAAACTTTAAAGCTTCCTCATCCCTTACCTGCTGTTTTATTTTTTCTATTTCTTTCGGGTCCACATTGGCCTCCTTGTTTTCCTCAAATTTTAAACTCGTCTGCGATCCCGAAAGCATTTCGCCTGCGGATTTCAACGAGTCAATATCATATAAAGATAAAACCTCATCGGTTTTCTCAATTCCATCGGCAACAATAAACTTCTCCCTGATCTTCTGGAACATCCTTCCTATTCTTTCAATAAGATAGGAAATTGTCCCGATTGATCCTTCCTCATAATAAAGGAATTCACCTTCCGGGAAAACCGTATTTTCAAGATTTTCATTTTCAGAAAACCTTAAAATACCGGATTGTTTTTCAATTTCCAGATTTTCAGATAAAAGAATCGGTTCCTGGCTTTTGCATTCAGGGAACTGAACAAAAGACAATGCCCTGGGATAAAAACCTTTGCCGTTTAAGTTTTTATAAAACTCCATAGAACGGTTTTTGTACTGATCGTTTTTCAGCCAGTCAACAAGCTGCCTGCCGACACTTTCAAGTTTTACAAAAAACTTATTGCCTTCAGCTTTAACCTGTTTAATCCTGCCGTAAGCAGGACCATCCTCTTTATGATCAGTTGTAACCGGAGAATGAAAAACATTCGGATCATAATTTTTTGCTGCCGTTTTCAAATCCTCAGGTGTTACATTTTTCTTTTTGTTCTCAGAGCAATCGAATACATCGATCCAGTCATTTAAACCAGGCATTTTAATTCCTTATAAAAAAACAAAAATCTTTATTTGTTTTTAATTTAACTTATAAAAAATCAAATATCAAATAAAGTAATTTACAAAATTATTTTAATAAAGTAGTTTTTTCAGCCAGTGATCATGCCTTTAATACCGTTTAAATCGCTTTAAAAAGCGTTTAAAAAATTCAAAACAGGGTTTTCGGTAAAATAATTCCATTTGATAGAAAAATGATTAAAATAAGGGCGTTTTGGTGCAAATGGAAGAATCTTAAAAATGCTTGATTATTTTTCGTTTTTATCGTATAATAATTACAGTTAGCTTGAAGCAGGCGTTTTAAAACTGATGCTTCAATCGTAGCATACTGCCGCAGGCAATCAGCAACGCATAGCTTACGGTAAGCAATCCCATTATTTTACAATAATGCCTTTCGGTTCGTTTTCAAGGTATAATGTCCAGCCCGTATAATTCTTGTCATATTTGCTTAAATTGGTTGTAAAGTTTAAAAAATAATCCTTGTTATTCATATTAACTTTTTTAATATAAGTTTTAGATACTTTTGTAAAACCTTTAATTTTTAATCTTTGATTTGCAACCAGGACGTTAGAAATAATTTTATCGGGATTGACGATGACTTCATTCAGACAGGCAATGAATATTAATCTTTCCTGTCCTTCTTTTTCGACAAGATGCTTTACAAAACCGTTCAAGCCAGAAAAATTAATTGCATTGCCGTATTTGTCATAGGCAATTCCGTTTGTAAGATTCAATTTATTTTCAAGATATTTGACGGCTTTTCTTATTACTTCGTTTTTAGACAAATCATTATCCATTTCATAGGGTTTGACATTATATGATTCTTTATCCCGTAATAACTCGATCAACTTGACTTTCTTATTTACAATATTTTTCCATCCTGAAGAATGTTCCGCCGATTCTTTTGCCAATGTCCATGAATATAAATCCTTTCCCGTATTATTTGAAAATCCTTTATCCGGAGTTATGTTTAAGGTTTCATTTTTGCCTGCGTATCCCGGAAGTTTCTGCTTCATCAATTCAAGCTGCAAATTAAAAGTTTTTTCCTGTCCGGATAATCCTTTTTGAGTTTTTGAAATATTATTAATGGACTCGGCAACCGGCGGCATATCAAGTTTTTTATCAAAGTCAACCGGATTAAGTTTAAGCGTATTTTTTAAATAATCAGCTGACAATGATCTTACCGTACACCTGCATCCGAAGCCATTCGGCGGAAACCATTTTTCCCAGAACGGATCATCATGCCTTCGTATAGTGCCGTTTAATGCCAGATGTTCAGGCCGGGTGTTTTTATCAACCACTGCAACATACTGCCAGTAAGGAGCGATATCGATATTCTCCGTCATCTCTTTATATTTTCCCGCCATTTGAGATGATCTTATGTTCTGCCAGTAAACAGCATCATTTTGATAAATGCCTTTTTTTATTGCATCATCTTTCCATTCCTTAAAAGGCATCTTTTGTTCTTTACATTCTATAAGATGATTTAAAGCGTTTTCAACTTCATCCTTTCTTTTATAGCTCGATATGGTGAATGCATAATTTTTATATTCTTCCAGGAGAGCGTCGAACTTGTCTTTTGTCATGGGTATTTTCATTTTAAGAAAATCCACATCCGCATATTTCCAGATCGGCTTTGATATGTCGAGAGGGTCTTCCATTTCGGCAAACTTAATAAAATTGTCATCCCTGTTTAATGCCGTATAGGCTCTGCCGATTATATCTGCTGTG
This sequence comes from Spirochaetota bacterium, assembly GCA_016935915.1. GTDB lineage: Bacteria > Spirochaetota > GWE2-31-10 > GWE2-31-10 > JAFGQB01 > JAFGQB01. The sequence continues at coordinate 3,787 of JAFGQB010000034.1, read as the reverse complement.
AGGAAAAGGTTTGCTGTTGACTGTACTTTTTTTGATATGTCAATAAAATCCGCTTTCAAGATTCTTTCAATTGCGTCATCATAATCTTCCGACTTTTCTATTGCATCCATTAACCCTGTATAAAATGGAAGGTATGCATCATGAAATAAACTTAAAGTATCTTTAGTAAACTTTTCCAGCTGTTCGTCTTCTTGATAAATGCCGGATTTTTCCGTAAAAATTACATAATCTGATTCACTGAAGTTTTTTTTTTCGTCCTCAACCTGATCTTCGGTTTCCTCTATTTCATCTTCGTTAAGACTGTCTCCTTCAGAATTACTTTGTTCCAACAGTCCGCCGGGCTGACTATTGTCTTGAGGATTGTTTTCCTGCAGTGTAAACTCATCCGGCAGAAAATTGTATTGATTTATAAAATATTCAGGTTTAAACTTCACTCCCAAACCTTGAAGATTTAAGTCCCGTGTGCTTCTGTCAAGATTGATATCTTCCTTTTCAAAAAACTTTAAATATGGATAATTGTCAACCGTCATGTTAAGATCAACAAGACGTTTTATAAGCTTGTCTATACAGCTTTGGGAAAACTTTTTATCGGCATCTATAATTTCTTTTCTAACCTCAAAATGCACGGTAGCCATTGCCTGCGTACCGGTATTGGTATTATTTTCAGTTGTAAGCGTCTGCCCGAGTATCGCTTTTGATATTTCATTGTTCATAAGATTTATAAGTCCTGTATATAAATCTCCGGATCCCGATTTATCGACATTCAAGTCCTTTAAAGTGTCATTTGTTTCAAATACACCGACACCTGACTGCACCATTTCAAAAAGCATTTTTAAAGCAGCTTGTTTTTTTGTCTCATCTGTATTTTGCGTAATTAAAAAAAGAAATACCGATCCGAACTTTTCTGCAAAATCGGCGCCGTATTTTAAGATAGCTTTCTTTATTGATACAGGGAAAAAAATACGGGACAGTTTTCCCTCTCCATACGGATTCTTATAGCTTGCCCTGTATTGAATAAGATTTAAACTTCTCATGTCCGCAGGTTCGCCTTCGATGGGCTTTTCCTTTGAAAAGAATAAAGGCGAATTATCTTGGTAGCTGAAACCGAACCATTCCGTAGGTAAACCAATTATCTTTTCATATAAAATATAATCGCCGTCTTTTGCATGCATAATTTCCTGAAAACCGTAACCGAAATATATGCATTCCAGAATATAACTGAATATGTCATTTAAGGTTAGCGTTTTGGTAAAAACTTCTCTGATAAAATCCCTTGCTTTTTTATCGGCTCTTGATTTACCGTCTGTGGCAATTTCATGTTCGCATGACAACAACCCTGCTTCACGGCTTGTCATACAGCTGTCTACATGACTGTCGAATGTCAGGTTTCGGTAAATGGAAACATCGGCTCCGCGGCTTCGTAAGATAATGTCCGGATTCGGCAAAGTGTCGATAATTCTGTCATAAAAATCTTTCCATGAACGGTCTCTTGTATATAATTGATTTCTCATATTAACTTTCTCCAATCCTTATAGTCTCCGTAGCCCTTAAACAGATTTATATTATTCCGCTTAATGCCTGATGTGAACTTTGATATTGCGGTAAACCCTTCGCATAAATTGACGGCTTCCGCTGTTGCATCAGGACCGTCGTCATTGACGGCTGTTGAAGGAAAACTTAAGAACTGATGAACCAGTATTTTTGTATCGTCATCAGCATTATCTTTAAATAAAAGCTTTCCCCTCTCCATCAAAGGAGACTGTTTTAATATTCGCAGTTCTTTTGGAACATCATGATCAATCAGTTTTAAAGGCAGGCTTATTTTATATTGTTTTTCAAGCATTTCAAACAACTCTTTTAAAAGTATCTGAAAGCCGTTTGATTCAAATCCTACAACCGAAGGTCTGAATAAAAAATACAATCTAAAAACGGCATGCAGCATATTTAATATCGATGTCTTTTTTATCCATGCATGCAGGATATAAAAATCCATATTTTCTTTGTCAAGACCTGCAATGATTATGGCTTTAAAATCATTTTTCTTCTTTTCCCTGGCTGAAGGATCAATGAACATTGCCTTCACAAGATTATGTATGTTTAACCTGTTTATGTCATATTTTTTAATCCAGCTCTCCTGGAACGGATTTGACTCTTCATCTATCGGATTGTTCTGAAATTCCTTCTCAAAAGCTATTGATCCGATAGTCTCTTTTATTTTTTTCAAAAGCTTTAAAGGAAATCTTTCATTCCATAATGATTTTTCTCTGCCGAAGGATGTCTCTATTGCCCTGTAAATCCTTCTGTTCCAGTTTTTATACGGCTCCTCATCGGATAACAAAATTGTTCCCAGAGCGCTTCGTTTTTTAATGATAGTGCCGAATATAAAGAATTTGCTGGTCTTAAGCGGATTCAAAGATGGATATAAACCTTCGGTTATAACCTTTAATAATTTTGCGACCATTACAGGACTTGAAGCATCCTCGTCTTTTTCAACATCATCTATTATTATCCAGTCAGGTCTGTGATGACGAAATTTAAAGCCTCTTAACATCTGCCTTCGTGTCCTGGCAAAAACTCTCACTCCGTTTGCGGAAAAGTTGCTTTGAGAAGAAACACCTTTAAGCATTTCACCGAAATCCTGCTTTAATCTGGCATTGTCTGACAATTCCATTTTAATAAAAGAAACAAAATCAACAGCCAGCTCTTTTGTAGCGGAAACATAGATTATGAACTTTACTTTTTTAAAACATACCGCATGGCTGATACGTGCGAAAAAATAAGTTGATTTTGAATAGCCTCGAGGAGCCGCAAAGCTGTTTATTTGAGCGTCCTCATTCTTTTCAAAAATCTTATTTATGTCATGATAAAAGTCCGGATGTGTTTTATTTGAACAATAATGTGGAAGATAGGTTTTAAAGAAATAAAAGAAATCATTCGAAGCTCTTTTTTTACGATCCGCCTGTGCCTGTTTATCATCTTTAAAAGGCAGTACTTCATTTTCAAACCTTTCCAGAATCTTTGAGCTTTCACGTAAAAACTTGTTGACCGTTAACGTTTTCATTACTGACTCTCAAAATAATTGATTATTTCATTCCTGATACCGTCAAAGTGATGTATGAATTCCTGATGCAGTTTCTCTTCATTGTTTTTCTTGAAATACTCTGCTATGACTTTCAACACTTCAAGACCCACTCCCAGATAAAGCTGCTTGGGATTAAGTTTTTTCAAATTTGCAATATGCTTGCTCATGGCATCCGCTACCTTGCTGTCCCGCATTAAAGACGGATCCTTTTTAATGTCCACAATCATTTCTTTGACGGATTCAAGATATATCTTTTCAATCTCTTCCGGCGACAGATTATATGTGTCCCTGTTTTCATCCCAGTCTTCGTTATTATCTTTGTCCTCTTTTTTCCATCTGTAGATTGTAGCCTCAGCCGCATGGATTATTTTTGCGATTTCTTTTATATCTTTATTTTCACGAATATACAGCCGTTTTGCTTCATTTCTCTTATCTTCATTTGACATTGTTTTATTAATCCTTGATTATGGTGTGCCGCCGATCTTTGAAAAAAAATCGGTTAAGGCATTTATTGCCTTTCTTATTGTTTCTATCAGCATTATTGTAATTGCGCTTCCGACTATGCCGGCAATGATCTTGTCGTTTATTTTTGAAAACAATCCGAATGTAATGCCGTTCAGGATTTTACCGAACCATTTGAAATAAGTCTTCTTATTCTCCGCTTTTTTCAGACACCTTTGCCTTAATTCTTTCGGACATATATTT
>JAFGQB010000222.1 GCA_016935915.1 Spirochaetota bacterium | reverse complement strand
TCCTTGATCTTTTAGATACAATTTCATCAATTAAAGAAGCGGATATTAATAATGTTTTTATGTATGGTCATTCCATGGGAGGAATGGTTACGTTGGCGGTTTTGGAGTCAACCAATATGATAAAAGCTGCAACACTATGGTCAGCTGTATCTGAGCAGTTTCCTGAAAGCTCTCTTTTTTTCATAAGAAAAAGAAACATTGTACAAGCGGATGAAATGCTTCAATTTTATAAGGATACTTTCGGAGAGGAGAACTTCGGAAAATTTTCCCCGACAAATTATTTAAATTATATTCAGGCTCCTTTGATAATTCAGCACGGCACAAAAGATGACTCCGTGCCATTCAAATGGTCAGTTGATCTGGCAGAAAAGCTTAAAGAAAATAATAAATATTATGAATTTTATTCTTATGAAGGAGACGATCACAATTTTGCAAAAGGTTCTTTTTATAAAGTACTCAAAAAAGATGTTGATTTCTTTAAAAAATATATGACTAATTGATATAGTTCTTTATATAAATTTAATTAATTTCAGCCAGTTTTCAAACAGCCTGGTCCATATCTTTACTTCAGACACCTCATCTTTTATGCCCAGACCATGCCTTCCGTATGAAAATATATGTGATTCAAAATTAATATTGAATTTTCTTAAGGAATTAATATAGATCAAACTGTTTTCAACTGGAACCGATGTATCGGCAGCTGTATGCCATATAAAAACCGGCGGGCTGTTTTTTTTAACAAACAGTTCATTTGATAACAAAAATTTTAATTTCTCATCATTGTTTTTACCGATCAAACTTTCCATTGATATATTATGAACATATTGAGTAAATGAAATTACGGGATAACATAAAACCAAAACATCAGGTCTTGCTGAAATTTTTTTAAATTCATTATCTGTAAAAATTTTATTATCATAATGATTTGCTGCCGCTGCAGCAAGATGCCCTCCTGCAGAAAATCCCATTAGACCTATCCTTTTCGGATCTATACTCAATTTTTCAGAATTGAATCTTAAGAGTTTTAAAGCTCTTAAAGCATCAATCAAAGGATAAGGATAATTCACTGGACTGACACGGTAGTTAAGCACAATACCCGAAATGCCAATGCTATTGAGCCATAAAGCAACAGGTTCGCCTTCATGGAATGCCCTTCGCTGATATGCGCCACCAGGACAGATTATTATTGCCGGATTTATTTTTTTATTATTCACTAAATACAATGAAACAGAAGGAATGTCATTATCATGAACATCACCGGGAATATTTTTATCCCAGAGGTTAATAGTTATCAATTTGCTGCCCATATAAATTTTCTTTAAACCAGAAATTATTAATAATAAAAAAAAATAAATTTATCAATATAATAAGATTGAAATAATATTTTTTGTAATTATAAAATTTGAATTAATATTTTCTTTAAAGAATTTTAAAAATAATAACATAATAAATTAAAAAAAATTTAAATTCTTCATAAAAAAATATTAAAAAAAAATAAAAAAAAATAATTTATTTAATCTGTTTGAATTTAAATTTATAATTAGACATAAAAACGAAAGAAAAGAAAAGGAGTTTGTATGAAACCTATGAAAATATTTTATTATTTAATTTACATTCTGTTCATGGTCAGTTTACTGCTTTTCAACTGTAAAAAGAAAGATACTGTGGAGATTTCCGATGCGGAAGCAGAAGACCTGGGTAGATTGACTCAAGATAAAAAAGTGGCATTGGTTCAAAGTTATTGGACCAATTATCAATGGGGTATTGATATTGAAAAAGGATTTCTTGAAGGCATGAACATCAGTCCCGATGTACTTTATAAAGAACCGGCAAATGAAGAAGGGCTCGGAATAAAAAGGGATATCACATTAAAAGTCGATGATGCAAATGTGGATGTTCTAATTATCTGTATGGATACCAAGAGAAGATCAGATGAAGCATGGAAAGTAGAAAGCACTGAACTTTCAATTAAAAAGCTTGATGCATTCAAACCTGATGTTGTGATCCTTGCAGACGATAATGCACAGAAATATCTGGGCAAAAAGATCGTTAATAAATATCCTATTGTTTTTAATGGTGTCAACAGTGAATATACGGAATATTACTCTAAAACCGATCAGGTTACCGGACTGCATGAAAGGATGAATTTTGCCGAAACATCAAAGCTATTCTTAACCATTTTTCCAAACGTAAAAACAATGATCATGCTTACAGACTTCACAGAAACTTCAAAACCAGTTGTTGATCAGTTTAAAAATGCTGATTTGACGTTCAGTAAGACAGAGGCTTTCTCCTTTGAACAATTTGGTGATTATAAAGCAAAAGTTACTTCACTTCAGGGGCAGAAAGATACAGGTATTGCTATATTTAATCTTAATTTTAAAGATTCAACACAGGAACAGGCTATTGCATGGACATTGCAAAACAGCAAACTTCCTGAAATGACATTTCAGTCTAATACTGTTATGGGAGGATTATTACTGACTTCTGCTGTTTCTGGTACAGCTCATGGAAAAGAAGCAGCCCGCATTGCAATATCGATATTAAAGGGGAAGAAAGCAAATGATATACCCGTTTCTATACCGACTAAAGGCGATGTTATAGTTAATCAGGCAAGAGCCGACATGCTGAACATAAAAATACCTGCAGAAATATTAAATGCTGCAAGTATTTATAAAGAGCTTGATACCCTTAAAAAATAATTATTGTTTTATATCCTGTCCGATATTATTAATAATAAAATCGGACAGGTATTATTATTCTCATTTTTTGGATAGCTATATGAAAGAAAATAGAACAAGTTTTAATTCTTTAAAATTTAAAATAATATTTTTTTTAATTATTATAATATTAATCATTTTCCTTATTAATAATATTTTAATTATTTATATCTATAATAATAACTTGAAAAACAGTATTTTTAACAATTCCAAATCATTAGGTGTTTCCATATTGACATTGATAAACAGGACATTGAAATGGAGCACTTTAAGCGATACTCCGGGTATAACCGACTTCATTATAAATTTAAAAGAAAAAAATCCCAATATAAGCGATATCTGGGTTTTGAACGAAAACGGTAAAATCATACTTTCCACGGATAAAAAATATGAAAATAAAACACTCACAGACAAAAAAAGCAAGGAAATGCTTGCTTTAAATGATGTGAAAATTTATATCTACTCCGATGTTTTTGACACAGCGGTCCCGATATTCAATCCATATGAAAAGGATATAAATACAGATAAGGAGAAAAGGGTCGGTCTTATTCGAATAAGAGTATTCAAGACCGAATTGAACCAGGCAGTAACATACTCCCTGTTGTATTCATCTCTTGTTTCAATAATTATAATCGCTTTGCTGTCGATATTTTTATC
>JAFGQB010000221.1 GCA_016935915.1 Spirochaetota bacterium | reverse complement strand
CTTCTATTCAACTTTATTTAATGATCTATTTAAAAAAATAACTAATTTAAACAATATTAATTTATTTTTTTTCGGTTTTTCAAGAGGTGCGATTATGGGCTTTTATATAATTGAAAGACTGATAAAAGAAGAAGGACTAAACAATATAAAAGCTTTTGTAACAGTGGATCCCGTGATTAATCCCTTTAAAATGAAAGAATTAAATGATCTTAATATTAAATGGTACAGAAGAGATAACGGTGAATGGGAACATAGCGCAAAACGCCCTCCTTTGAGCGGAACATATCTGCCTTCCTATAACTATTTTCCTGTTATAAACAAGCTTGAAAACATTAATTGTTTTAATGTGTTTCAGAGAAGAAGCATAATTTACAGCGATAAATTCATAAAAATGCCTGTAGGTTCTGCAGTAAGCAATGCTATATCATTGAACAATATGGATGACGATTTAAATGAAATAATCAAAACTGAGAAAAATAGCTTTGAAAGACAACTATCCCAATATGATGAAATCATAAAGAATCATACTCCCGACATGATAGAAAAACAATGGAAAAGGATGTTTAAAATTGCTGAAAAACTTGCTGTATAATAAAATTTTATAAATTCAGGTTTAATATTTTTTAATATATCATAATATTATAATGGGCGGCTAAAAATGTTATCAGAAAACAATCTCAATATAATAAATAATAAAAGATTAAATATTTTATATTTAAGCCGTACAATAAATAACTATGTAGGAAAAAAATTTTGGAACGGCTTTATTGATAGTGCAAAAGAAAAAAATATAAACCTAATTTGCTTCAGAGGCGGACAGATTGGAAAAGATAAAAATTCTATTATATATAATTATGTGAATACTAAATATATAGACGGAATTATCAGCTGGGCATCTTCCGAGATCGATGATAACTTACGATTTTATGAAAAATTTAAAAACTTTCCGATAGTAACTCTCACTTTACAGATAAAAGATATTCCATGTGTAGCAATAGATACTTACAATGCCATGATGATAGCAATGGAACATCTTATAAAAGTCCATGGATATAAAAAGATAGCTTACATTAGAAGTTCCGATCATCATTTTTATGCAAGAGAAAGATATAATGCCTATATTGATGCATTAAAAAAATATAATCTAACTGTAAATAAAGAACTAATCACAGATCCTTACGATAATCCGAACAGCAGCGAAGGTCTAACATATTTATTGGATCAAAAAAAATTTAAAATAAAAACCGACATAGAGGCAATCATAGCTGCCAGCAATGTCATTACCAACGGATTAATCCCTGATTTTAACAGAAGAAAGATTCACATACCTAATGATTTAGGACTTATCGCATACAATGATTCAAATGAAGCAAAATTTTCAAATCCTTCCCTAACTCATATAACAATGCCTTTTGAAGAACAGGCAAAAAAAAGCATTGAAATTTTAACAGACTTTATAAATGGAAATAAAGTGCCTGAAAAAACATTGATTAACTCCAAGCTGGCATTGGGATATTCATGCGGCTGTCATTCATCGATTGTTGATGGTGCAGGTAAAAGCATTAAATATTTTATTAATAAAAAAGTTTCCAGGTTTGCTAATAATCTTAATATTGAAAACTTCAAGAAAAACATTGCCGAATGCATAGCCAGTCTTAAAAATTATATAAATGACAAAACACATGAAGAATTTTTAAATAATACAGTTGAAAAAATATTTTCCCTGTTCCTTGACCAGACAATCACATTTAATACAGACCCAAACCTTTTTATTATAAGGATAAATGAAATTTTATTTGAATTCATAAAATTAAAAATAAATTTGGACATTTTTCATGACATTATTTCTTTTGTAAGAACAAAATTACTTGAAAATATTAATGATAAAAATATTATGCTTATTATTGAAAATTTAAGCCATCAAGCCAGAGTAATAACCAGCGAAACAATAGAAAGAAATAAAGAAAATGAACAGTATGAACTGGTTAAATATGAAAACAAATTAAGAGAAATCGGAGTAAAATTAAATAATTCATTTAATTTTGATGATATAATAAAAATTTTAACAAATTCATTCAAAGCAATAAATATCCCCGGATGTAATATTTTTCTGTACGAAAAAACAAAAACTGATCTTGAAAATAACATGGCGCCGGACAGGGCAAATTTAATTTTCTCATATAAAAACTTTGAAAGTTTAAATCAGCAATCTTTTGATAAAAACCATTATTGTCATGATCTGATAAAACATTGTTTGAATAATATTGAAAAAAATTCCATTTTTGTCGTTGAATCGCTGTTTTTCGACAAAATACAGTTAGGTTATATTTTATTTGAACTGGGATCCGAAAACGGAGACCTTTATTACAACTTACGCGACCAGATAAGCAGCTCTATTTATGGCGCAATGCTTATGGAAGAAAACAACAGCGTTAAAAAAATGCTCGGCAACACATTAAATCTTCTGCAGAAAAAACTAGATTCAATATACTTAAACAGTGAAAATATAAGCAAGCATGTTAATAATTTAACAATTTCTACTGAACAGGCTGCTCTAAGCTTAACTGAAATTTCAAAAAATATAAACAGCGTCATGGACGTTATAAACGAATCGGTAAATTTGGCATTAAACACAAATTTAAAAATAACAGATATGACAGAACAATCAGACAAAATTCAAAATTTTACATTGTTAATAACCGATATTTCCGAAAAAACAAAATTATTATCGTTCAATGCATCAATTGAAGCTGCAAGATCAGGAGTATATGGCAAAGGTTTCTCAATAATTGCAAATGAAATTAAAAATTTAGCAAAAAAAACAAATGATTTTACAAAAGAAATTTATACAATAATTAAAAGAATACAGTCAGGCAGTCAAGATTCAGCACTTGAAATTACAAAAGTGGTAAATACTGTTAAGAAAGTTCTAGAATTATCAAGTTCAATTAAAAATGCAATAAATGAACAGGCTGATGTTTCAAATGAAGTTTCAAAATATATAACAAATACATCTCATGAAATAAAAGAAATCACACAGGCAATTCTAGAATTATCCGAAATGAGCAAAAAAAATTCTATTTAATATAAAATAATTTCTTTATATTATGATCAAAATGTGCTATTTTATGCAAAAATTTCGGCTGTTTTAATATAAAAACAGGATAAATATTATTATTAGGGTATAATATAGTAAGAATGTTGAATAAATATAATAATTAAAATTTTGACTGTACAAGACCAAAGAGAACACTGAGTTTTTTTAATGCTCTAAAATCAAAACTCTGTGATTTCAGTGTTCTTTCGTGGTTACATTTTTTTAATTTTTTTAATTAAATTTCTAGCTATATGATTATTTCTAATATTCATTGAATTTTATCATTATCAGGAGTGCAAAGATGAAAGGACCATTCATAAAGGATATTTTAAAAATGAATCCGGACAATAAAGAAATTTCGGTATGCGGCTGGATTAGAACAAAAAGAGATTCAAAGAGTTTTTCATTTATCGAACTGAACGACGGTTCCTGCATGAGCAATCTACAGATAATCATTGATAGTTCGGTTAAAGGATATAATGAATTTATAAATAAACTTACAACAGGAAGCAGTGTTAAAATTGACGGAAAACTTGTAAAATCACCTGCAAAAGAGCAAAATGTTGAACTTCATGCGGAAAATGTCACATTATACGGTGAAGCTGATCCTGAAAAGTATGTTTTACAAAAAAAAAGACATACTTTTGAATATTTAAGAACAATTGCGCACTTAAGGCCCAGAACAAACACGTTCAGCGCCATCGCCAGGGTAAGAAGTGCAATGAGTTTTTATATTCACAGGTTTTTTCAGGAAAAAGGTTTTGTCTATGTTCATACTCCGATCATTACTTCCAGCGACTGTGAAGGAGCAGGAGCAATGTTTCAGGTCACAACTCTTCCTTTGGAAAATATCCCAAAAACAAATGGAAAAATAAACTTTGAAGAGGATTTTTTCGGCAAAAAAAGCTCTTTAACGGTAAGCGGTCAGCTTGAAGGAGAAACCTATGCATGTGCTCTTGGCAATATCTATACATTCGGTCCAACCTTCAGGGCAGAGCATTCCAATACTACAAGGCATCTTGCAGAGTTCTGGATGATCGAACCTGAAATGACCTTTTGCGATATCAACGGGAACATGGATGCGGCAGAGGAATTTTTAAAATATATTTTTAAAAACCTATTGGAAAATTGCAGAGAAGACATGGATTTCTTCAACACAAGGATCGATAATACAATAATTGCAAACCTTGAAAGCATTATAAATGAAGAGTTTGTCAGACTGAAATATACAGAAGCAATAAAAGAGCTTGAAAAATCTAAAGTTGCTTTTGAATTTCCGGTAAAATGGGGTATTGACCTCCAGTCTGAGCATGAAAAATATCTCACAGAACAGGTTTTCAAAAAACCTGTGATTTTAACGGATTATCCCAAGGAAATTAAAGCTTTTTACATGAAATTAAATGAAGATGATAAAACGGTACGCGCAATGGATGTTTTAGTGCCGAGATTGGGCGAAATTATAGGCGGCAGCGAAAGAGAAGACAATGAACAAAAACTTGTTAAAAGGATCAAACAGATGAACTTAAATCCCGAAGATTACTGGTGGTATCTGGAACTTCGAAGATACGGCTCTGTCCCCCATTCGGGATTTGGATTGGGTTTTGAAAGATTGATACAGTTTGTAACAGGAATGCAGAATATAAGAGATGTGATACCTTTCCCGAGAGCGTTTAAAAGCATAGATTTTTAAAATAAATTAACTTTTTTTTATGTAAATTCTTTGTGTTTTTTTATAATTACCCCCTTGAAAATTTTCAAAAATGAGCTAAAATTATATATACAATGTTTTATTGTTAAAATATTGATAGATACTTTAAAAATAGCTTGATTTTTGGTTGAAATGATTGTATAATGTTAAGGCTTTTTTTAGTCTAACACAAGGAATTACAATTGTTGATCCCTAAAAGTATTATCCAGGAGATCAAAGGTCGTATTGATATTGTTGCAATTGTAAATGATTATATACATAATTTAAAAAAGAGCGGTAAAAATTGGGTTGGTTTATGCCCGTTTCATAATGACCGAAATCCTTCATTTAATGTTTCTCCTGATTTAGGCATTTTCAAATGCTTTAGTTGCGGTGAAAGCGGCGACATTATAAGCTTTGTCCAAAAAATAGAAAAGGTCAGCTTTAATGATGCCGTTGAAATTCTGGCAAAAAAAGCAGGCGTGGAATTAAATTTTTTAAAGGAGGATGACCAGCAGAGTTCTCTTAAGGACAGAGAAAGCCTGGTTCAATTCAACGCAAGACTTATTAAATTATTTCAACATTTTTTATTGAGCAGTAAAGAGGGTAGCGAAGCATTAATTTATTTAAAAAACAGGGGTTTAAATCAGGAATTAATAAAATTTTTTAACATCGGTTATGCTCCGAAAGGTTACAACAGACTGTTGAAATTTTTATTAAAGAAAGGTTTTAAAGAAGATTTTCTTTTAAATACAGGACTTTTTAATAAAGGTGAAAAGGGAATAAAAAGTATTTTTTTTGATAGAATAATATTTCCGATTTTTAATCATAATGAAGAATGTATTGGATTTGGAGGAAGAGCTTTACTAAAAGATGCAAAACCAAAATATATCAATACCTCAGAAACAGCTTTATACAAAAAAAGTTATAATTTATACGGTATAAACAGTGCAAAAAACATAATAAGAGAAGAAAAAAAGGTCTATCTTGTTGAAGGATATATGGATGTTGTAAGCTGCTATAAAGCAGGCTTAAAAAATGTAGTTGCTCCATGCGGAACAGCTGTCACTAAAGATCAAATTTTACTGTTAAACAGATATGCTGACGAGATTATTCTATTGATGGACGGCGACGATGCCGGTAAAAAAGGAGTAGAAAAGGCTTTAAAAGAGTCAATAAATATTTTTATCAATAAATCGGTGATAGTACTACCCGAAGGGCTTGACCCTGACGACTATTTTAAAAAATACGGCATTGAAGACTTTAAAAACCTTGAAAAAAACAAAATAGACGGATTTGATTTTTTAGTAAAATATTATACTGAAAATACAGATAAAAAGGATTTAAAAAGGATTATAAATGCTCTAAATTCGTTATTTGATTATATAAACCAATGGGAAAGCGATGTAATCAGAAATAACTTTATAGAACGGACAGCAGAGCTTTTAAGCCTCGACAAAGGGATGCTGGCAAAAGAATATTTAACATTTAAAAATAAAATTAGAAATTATAAAAATCAGGATATAAATGAAATAGAAAAAGATAAAGGCGGCAAAAACAACGCAAAATCGCCTGATAACAGACTAAAAAGAGAAATTGATCTGTTTATTTTTTTAATACAGATTCCTGACGGAAGTGAACTGGTTAAACAATGCGGTCTAAGAGAAGAACATTTTTTAAATTCATTGACTCAAAACTTATATAAAAATTACATAATAGAAAAAAATGATGATTTTATTAAGAATTTTATGAACTGTTTTGACGATGATAACATTAAAACCTATGTACAGAACAGGCTGTTCAGCAATGAGATTAAGCAGAATGAAAATATCATTAAAAACAGTATAATTGATAGAATTATTGATATTATAAAATATTATTATAAGATCACTAATTTGAAAATTAATGAAAAATTGAAATTAGGACAATTTTATAAAGACGAAGAACTTATTAAAGAGCTGCAGGAAGAAAAAACAATTATTATAAATGAAATTTTAAAATTAACTAAATTACAGGAGCTAAAAAAATAATGACTAAATTAACTGATTATCCGCAAATTAAAAAATTACTGGAGCTGGGGAAAAAGAAAAAAGAGTTGACCATTGATGAAATCAATAAAAATTTGCCCCAGGACATCATCAATTCCGAAAAAATCGATGATGTTTTTATACTCCTTCAGAAAATGAGTATAAATGTTGTGGATGAACTTGATATAAATGCTTTAGATGATCTTGAGAAAGAAGTTTTAGCCAGTGAAAAAGATAAAACAGAGGTTAAAAAAGACAAAAAGGTTATTTACGGAACATCTACATTGACCTCCGATGACCCTATAAGGATTTATTTAAGAGAGATAGGAAAGGTTGATCTATTGAGCGCAGAAGAAGAGGTAGAGCTTGCAAAAAACATAGAAAAAGGCGAGAAGATCATCTATTCATCACTAAGAAAAATAGGCATTACCATAGTTGAGTTTTATAATATTTTAGAAAAAATAAGCGTTGATCCAATTGATTTAGATAAACCAGTTGTTACAATAAGATCGGATTCAAGAGATTATTCGGCAGAGAAAAAAAGAATTAAAAGCAAATACAAGGAAATTCTGCAGGTTTACATGAAAAAAGTATTATTTTTTAAAACTTTAATGAATAAGCTTCAAAACTGCAAAGATGAAGAAGAAAGAGAAGACCTGAAAAAAGATATAAATAAAGCAAGAGAAGAAGCCTTTGTCATTATTTTCAATCATGAAATTGACAATCAGGATATAATAAGAATAGCTGAAAAGGTCATTGAAGTTGTAAAAAAAATTGAAGATATTGAAAATAATTCCAATAGAATACTAAAAAAATTCGGTTTCAAAGAAATTAAACAGTTAAAGCAATTTTCAAGAACGATAGATTCGGAAGATAAGTATAAAGAAATAGAAGAAGATTTAAATATGCCGATTGAAAAAATCAGGGATTTTATTAAAAAAGTTAAAAACAATGAAATGATACTAAAATCCAAAGAATATAAATACAACAATTCAATTACAGAATTAAAGGAAGTTGGAAATGAAGTTGCAAAAGGTTTGTTTATGGTTAAAAATGCCAAAGATAAACTTATTAAGGCTAACTTAAGGCTCGTAGTTTCCATTGCAAAAAAATATACAAACAGAGGCATGCACTTCTTTGACCTGATACAGGAAGGCAATATAGGATTAATAAAAGCCGTAGATAAATTTGAATACAGAAAAGGATACAAATTTTCAACTTATGCTACATGGTGGATACGTCAGGCAATAACAAGATCAATCAGCGATCAGGCAAGAACCATCAGAGTACCTGTTCACATGATTGAACAGATAAATAAAGTCTTAAAGGAAACAAGACAACTGATGCAGAGACTCGGCAGAGAACCCACAGACGAAGAGATAGCTTTAGAACTTAACTGGCCAATCAATAAAGTTAAGTCAGTGAGAAATGTATCAAGAGAACCGGTAAGTCTTGAAGCTCCTATCGGTGAAGAAGATGACAGCTTGCTGGGAGAATTTATAGAAGACAAAGGATATGAAAACCCTGCAAACTTTGCAACATTCAGGGACCTTCAGGATCAGTTGACATCCGTTATACGAACATTGACAAAAAAAGAACAGGATGTCTTGAAAATGAGGTATGGTCTTGAGGACGGTTATTCGCTTACATTGGAACAGGTAGGCTATATATTTAATGTAACCCGTGAAAGAATCAGACAGATTGAAGCAAAAGCATTAAGAAAACTGCGTCACCCGGTAAGATTAAGAAAATTAAAAGATCATCTGGATGAATAATCAGAATTCAAAATTATATTCAATAAAAATCATCAAAAAATGACTCTTTCAGATAAAATGGCAATTTATCATAAATTTTAAGTTAATTTTTATTGATTTTTACTGTAATTATGATATATCTCTAAATTTAATAGAAGTACTAGGAGTAAATAATGAAAATGACTCAAACTTATGAAAATTTGATAGAACTGCAAAAATTGTTGACTATAAGATTCAAACTGGAAGAAAAAATTGAAGAACTTCCGAAAATGTTGTCATCCAGAAGAGAAGTATTAAATAGATTAAAGAAATCATATTTATTAAAACATGATCAATTTAAAAAATTAGAACAAAATATTTTTTCTCACCAAAAGCTTATGGGAGAGTTGACTTTACAGCAGAAAAATTTGAATGAAAAAGTAAAAATAGTCAGCACTCAAAAAGAATATGAACATCTGGACAATGAAATAGCGATTGCAAAAAGAAAAGAAGAAGAATACAGGTTTCATTTATTACAGGATCAAAGAGTGATCGATGATCTAAGAAATGCACTTGAAAAGGACGAAATAGCAATTAAACAGCAGGAAGAAGAAATTCAAAAAGAAGATGATAGAATCAAGCTGGAATTGATTTCTGTTGAAAAAGAGCTTGAAAAAATTAAAAAGAAAGAAACCGAGCTGACACATGAAATCGATGATAATGTCAGATATAAATTTGAAAGAATAGTAAAAAACAAGGAAGGTATAGGCATAGTTAAAGTAGTAAAAAATTACTGCAGCGGCTGTTATTTAACAATTCCTTTAGAATTTATAAATAAAATAAGAGAAAACATCGGTATCCAGTTCTGTCCAAATTGTTCAAGAATTTTATATTATGAAGAATCAGAAGATAATATATTCAGCATTGAAGACGGTATCGAAGACAATGACAGCGAATTCTTCGACGAAGAATAAACAATATTAAATTAATATTAAAAAAATAAAAAAAAGTTGTAAAATTTTCAAATTCAATGCTAAAATTAATTAAACTTATTTATCGAGGTTTTTGTGTTATTAAACGAAAAATTAATTTTAAACATGATTGCAAAACATGATGACATAATGAACAAACTGGCAAAGGAATTAAATGTGCCAGTTGATGATTTAAAAAACTTTATTAATAAAATTGATAATAAAATTTCATTATTTATTGACGGAGGTGCCAGAGGTAATCCGGGTGATTCAGGCATTGGCATAATTACTGTTGATGATAAAATAAAAAAAGGTCATTATTATTATATAGGAAATTCAACAAACAATGAAGCTGAATACAAAGCATTAATTCAAGGGCTAAAACTGGCAATATTCAATAAAAAAGATATCATAGAAGTTTTTTCCGATTCCGAATTGTTATGCAAACAGATAACAGGTAAATATAAAATTAAAAGCAATACTTTAATACCTTTATATAAAGAAGCACAGGGACTTATAAACAAGTTTAAATCCTTTTATATCGAGCATATACCCAGAGATAAAAATAAAGAAGCAGACAGACTTGTAAATATTGCAATTGATTCAAAAACAAATGGAGAGATAGAGCTTACAGTCACTTCAAATATTATCAAATAATATTTGAAGAGGAAAGTCCGGGCTCCGCAGAACATGGTGCCGGATAACATCCGGACCAGGTATTTGTAAAAATACCTGGATGGAAAGTGCAGCAGAAAACATACCGCCCCGCCCTTTGTATTTTTTTTGAAAATCTTAAAACATTTAAATAAATAATTGTTTTAAGCATAATAATTGATTATTAAAAAGAATACAAAGAGCGGGGTAAGGGTGAAAAGGCGAGGCAAGAGCTCACCGCATAAATGGCAACATTTATGGCACTGTAAACCCCACCAGGAGCAATGTCAAGCAGAGGAAAAGTTGTTCGCTTGATTTCCTCGGGTAGACAGCAAAAAAAATATAGTAATATATTTTTTAGATAGATGACTGTTTTAAACAGAACCCGGCTTATATACTCTATCTCTTTTTTTATAAACAAGTGTTTAAATCTTGTTTGACCTAAATAATAAAATCGTTTATATTACTTTCATGAAAAAATATTTACTGTCTGTACTTTTCTTAATTTTTGCATTTTTTTATATTTTTTTGATACCTGTTAAAATCTATAAGAAGAAACTATTTTATATTGATAAAATATTTGAAATTAACTCAGTCACTAGCACAAATCTTACACCAGATGGATATTTTTATTCTGAAAAAGAATGCGGTTACTTTTCAACAGATCATGGAATGATTTTTTTAAAAAAAATAATAGAAGAAAATAAATACATTTTTGCAAACGGAATCTTTTTTATTGAATATGAAAAAACCGGAAATTATTTAGATATATATTCAAATAACGGTTTTTTATTAAAAAAAATAGAATCATTCGGTTATCCGTATATTCCGGATGAATTATCATATTTTTTTATTCTTAAATCAAATGCCGCTGGTTTTTCATTATTATCTATTGACGGTGAATATATAATAAAAGAAAAAAACTTTAACTCAATAATCACTTCATTAAATATAAATAAATCATTGAATACTCTGGTTTCTACAATTGACGGCAAATCCTATCTGATAGGCAAACAAGGGGAAACAGTATTTACCGCAGAAAACAATGGCTCAGAGTATATGATCGCAAAATCAAACACAATAAGCTCTGAAGGAGACAAGATAGCAATTTGTTCAGGGATAAATCCTGAATATATCGAAATATTTGATATTAATGAACATAAACTCATGATAAAATTCAAAACAAATACCAATCACAGATATGAAAGTTTTATTAAATTTTTTAATAATCGATTATATTATGAAGGACATGAATCATTAAATTATTATGACATTAAAAAAAACAAATTCGGCAGTCTTACAATAAAAGGTCAAATTGAGGAAGTAAAATTCATAAAAGATAAAATATTAATTTATTCAATGGAAAAAGGATACAAATACATTTATGTTTTTTCTGAAAAAAACAGCATTTTATGTTATAAGGAATTCAGCGACAATATAAGCGATTTTAATTTTATAGATGAAAATTCTTTTTATTTTAAGCTCAACTATTATATTTTGAAAATGGTATACGGAGAAATAACATGAAATATTTATTTGTTATTCTTTTTTTATTATCAAGTATAATGTTTTTTTCTGAAGATGAAATAAAAATAATGGATAAAATATTAATAACTTCCGCTTTTTGTGATTTTAGAAATGATCATTTTCATACAGGTATTGATATCTCTGGTAAGGACCAGAAAATCTATTCATTAACCGATTGTGAAATGATCTTTTATAACAGCACAAGAAAAGGAAGCATAAGATACGGCAGAGGCAATTTTATCACACTGGAAAGCAATGATCATAAGTTCAGATATAATTACTCTCATATAAAAGATTATACAATAAATAAGAATATCTTTAATTATAAAAAAGGTGACCTGATCGGCATATCTGGAAACAGCGGTTATTCAAGCGGGGATCATCTGCATTTTGAAATAGAATTATTGGAAGATACTAAATTGGCAAATCCTATGAAATTTATCAAAGTACATGACACATTAAAACCTATAATAAAAGATATAATAATAGTTAATGATTCTGAAAGATCATCTCTGCTTCAATATAAAAATTACAATATTAAAAAAAGGAGCAAACTGTTTATTCAATGTTTTGATAAGATTGATAATTCAAAATACAACATTACACCTTATAAAATTTCATTGTTCATTGACGGTGAAGAAAAAAAAACGATTTGTTTTGATATTTTAAATAAAATAAATGAGAATTTCTATACCGATGACAATCTTAAATTTGAAGACATTTATGTAAATATGACGAACTTTGATTATTTCCTTGGAGACTTAAATATAATTCCGGGAGTATGTGGATTAAAAATTATTGTTGAAGATTATCATGGTAACAAAGAAGAGTTTAAAAGACCGATAAAAATAACTTTATAAATTTGTTTTATGTCAAAGAATGTAAATTATTTTAAAAATTGTCCAGTCTGCGGTTTTAATGAATTTATATCCGTTTTAAATAATAAATGGAAGAATTCTTCTTATAATAAATGTTTAAAATGCTCTCTTATCTTCCAAAATCCTCAAGAAAGCATAATAAAAACAAAATCAAGATATAATGAAAATTATTTTAAATACGAACTTGAAAATCAGCATAATTTTTTCAATTTGATAAAAAAAACAATGGATGACTTTGATATTTTAAATATCCTGCCGGAAGGCGCATCTGTTCTGGAAATAGGAAGTGCTACCGGTTTATTCCTGAAATATATGAATGAAAACAAATTTGACGCTGTCGGACTGGAAATATGCAGACAATCAGCAGATTATGGGAAAAAAAATCATAAAGTGAACATTTTAAATAAAACACTGGAAGAATGCAAATTTAAAAAAAACAGCTTTGATTTTATTCATTTTTCACATCTGATAGAACATTTGAACGATCCTATTAATTTCCTTAAAATCGTAAACGATATAGCCAAACCTGAAAGCTTAATAATGATAACAACCCCGAACTCTTCAGGATTGTTTGCAAGGATATTCAAAGAGAACTGGAGATGCATTGTCGATGATCACCTTTTCATATTTAATAAAAAAAGTTTAAAAATACTCTTTAAAAAAACGAATTTCAAAATCAGTAAAATCAGGTCGTGGGGAAGTATTCCCAAAGGCAAAACTTTGAATATTATAAAAAAAATATCCGATCACTTTGTAAAACTCACCAATACAGGTGATGTGGTTTGCTTTTTATTGAAAAAATGCTGACTGAGAGAGCGGTTTTGACTTGCAACTCTACCCTTTTTGTACACTCTGCGAGAAATAAAAACAAAGTTTATAAATAATAGTTTTGGAAAAGCGCTTCCATTGACTTATTTCAAATACAGTTTCAATACGGATCCTGATTTTATTATTTCACCAGCATCAGGCTCATGACGATAAATCAATCCTCTGCCATTAATCTCTACTTTTACATTGACTTTGCTGAATATATCAAGAACATCCCCTGTAGTAAATCCGTTTAAATCCGGCATTTTAACAGGCAGACTCTCAACTTTTTTATATTCTCTTGTTGTTTTCAAATCTGATCTTTTAATTTCAAAATTCTTAAAATCATTAAAATCAAGATATGAGCTTAAACTGTTAAAAAATTCATTTAATGCTTCAGCGCCGATAATTCCTCCCCATTTTATCTCTCCCCGGGGTTTATGAAATACAATAAACGCAATATACTTAGGATCTTCACACGGGAAAATAACAAGCAGTGAAGATGTCACCAGATCATCCCTGTACATTTTCATATTGACATCATAAATTTGTGCAGTGCCTGATTTTGCTGCAAAAGATACTCCGTTCATTTTAAGTCTTGAAACTGTTCCTCCCGGTTCTCCGGATGTCTTCATACCTGCTATAATATATTCTGCGATCCCGGATTTAAATACCCTTGCAATCTGTTTGCGTTTATATTCCTTAAGCACCTGATTTTCCTGATTTAATATCTTATCAACGATCAGCGGTTCAAGAATTACTCCGTCGTTCACAAAGGTTGTTGCTGCTTTAACTATCTGCAGAGCGCTGACGCTGATCTCCTGTCCGATGCTTATGAATTTGCTCGATATCTCGGGAGTCCAGTCTTCAAGACGTCTCAAAAGACCGGACTGCTCCCCGGGCAGAGTGATCAAGGTCGGATCGCCGAATCCGAAAGATTTTAAATATCTGTATAAATCCATATCCTTGATGGCAAGACATGCCTGTATCATTGATTCGTTGCAGGAATATTTTAAAATGTCAAAATAATTAATAGTACCATGCACTCCTGTACATTTAATATTTACATAGTTGTCTTTATATACACCGTCGCAATTGAAAAAATTCGATCTATTAAGAACTCCCATATCCAGTAGTGCCGCTATATTAAATACCTTAAAAACAGAACCCGGTTCAAAGAGGTAAAACATTGAATAATTTCTAAAATCTCTCTGCTGAAATTCATTGTAGTTATTAGGATCAAAATCGGGAAAATTAGCCATGCTTAATATCTCTCCGGTTTTGCCGTTCATTAATATCAGACTTCCGTAATCGGCTTTTTCTCTTAAGACAGCATTTTTTATGATATTTTCCGAAAAAGCCTGTATGTATGCATCAATAGTAAGGTAAACATTGTTTGCGCTTTCCATTTTGCTGTAATCATAGCTTCCCAGTTTTTTATATGATATCAAATCGGAATTTAAACTCTTTTCAATGCCTTCCTGTCCGTTATTGTCTATATCACAAAATCCTAAAATATGAGAAGCAAGCCTTTTGCCCGGATATAGTCTTTTATATTCTGTCTGTAGTGATATGCCTTCTAGCTTTAAATCTCTGATCATTTGTGATTGTTTCGGAGAAACCTGTCTTTTGATCCATACAAAGGATTTGTTGGATTTTAGTTTTTCAGAAATTATATCCTGCGGAATATTTAAAATCTCCGATAATTTAGTGCTAACAACCTCAAAGGATTTAATCTCTTTCGGATTTGCATAAACGGAATAGAGTTCATCCGAAACAGCAAGAAGTACGCCGTTTCGGTCATATATATCCCCCCTTTTAAAAAAAAGTTTATTATCTTCAAAGAAAATATAATCCTCGGGGTTTAATGATGCAAGATATATCAGTCTTATGCTTATTAAAATTGCACAAATCAAAGAAAAAAATATTACGGCTCTTACCCTAATATTATTAAAAAAGTTGTTGCTGTTTTTCTGCAAAAAAATTATACCCCCCCAAAAGAAAGCAAAAAAAATAATTACATTAACAAAAAATTATTCCGCCAGATATAATCCCCTGCTGCTTAATTTACCTCTTGTCAAATAGTAATGGAAAGCAGAGGAAAAGCTGAAGGATAAAATAATCGAATTTATTATTTTAACACCTTCAAATTTTGCCTTTTTATCGGAACTCAATTCAAAATGCAGTCTGTCATCACCGTTTTGAATTAATTTCTTTTCATTATCATAATCCTGAATGACCCTCTGCAAGGTCAGAGCAAATTTTTTAAAAAACAGTCCTGATCTTGTCCTGATCTCATATAAAACTTGAGATTTTTTAACTTCCGCCTTATTTAGCTCCTGGTCCTTAAACATTGGATTCAAAGTTTGATTTTCATTGATTTTTTTATAACTTTCATTTAGATTTACATATTCTTTCATCAAAGTTATTATCTCATTAAATTTGATATACAGATTGTCAAGTTCATACTTAATATCTATCTTATTGCCCGAAACAAGCTGTGCATTATATTTAATTTGCGAAGTTGTCATTATAAATGAATATTCTTTATCAAACTCATTGAAAATGGCATAAAATTCAAGCATCTTCTCATTTTGGGCAAATTGGTTGAGATTGTTGTCTTTATCATATCTGTCAAGTGCATTTAAAATTATCTGATCAATTAATTCAAGACCCTTGATTATGAATTTCGGTATTTTCTCCATCTCCTTTTTATCCGCTTCAGCTTTTAATTCCTGGAGTTTTTTTTCTTTTTCTTTTTGAAGCTGTTCATAATAAAGCTTTTTTTGTTCATTAAGATCTGCAGTAATACTTCCCATATCTTCAGCGCCAGAAACAGTGACCATTTCGCACATCTCTTTGTAATCAAAACTTATCCTGTAGCCTAAGTTATAATTTATAAGCATGAAAATTTTCGGCAGATAATATGAAAAGATCCTGTCAATATTTTTATTGATCCTCGATTTATTTATAACAGGAATAATGGAGGTAAGATCCTGATAATACTGCTGAGCTTCCCATAAAACAGATTTAGAAGTCTCCCAATAAGGATATAATATCAGTATTTCCTTAAAAAAAACAATTAGAGGCTTTAAAATTGAAGTACATACAGCTAAATTTTGATTTCTAAAATAACCGCATATTAAGTTGAAATCATCATTTTTTAACAATTTATTATAACGTATCAGGATTTCATAGGAATATGGATTATTTAAATTTAAAACATCCATAATCTCCCACTTTTTGTCAACATTTAAAGAAAGAATAGGCTGAGTGACCTGTTTAAATTCATTTAAAATATTTATTAAGTTTTCATTCATTTCAAGAGAAAATCTCTTAGTGAAAAAGCCGCTTATCGTAAAAATACCCTGAAAAAAAGCTGAAATATAAATGCTTAAATATCTTTTAATATTATCCTTTTTTCCTGACAATTCTTTTTTAACGGATTTATACGTCGATGTCTGGTCATTTTTATTTTTTGTGCTTTGATAAAAATTCTGATATTTTTTCTTTTTTTGTTCCTCAAGCTTTTGAATATATTTCTGTCTGTCCCTGTTAAATTGAATCGCTTTTTTTTGCGATTCTTCTACCACTTTCCCGCCTTTTTCGACAAATTTATTGTACATATCCTGCCGGGTATTGTTATCAAGATTTTCTATTTTTAATTTCTTTTTTATATCATCAATTGATCCCATGATGAGCTATCCTGCGTATAATTATAAATATATTATAACATATATAATATTTTTTAGTCAAAATATAAACTTTTTTTAATAAATAAATATTTCAGGTATCAAATAACATGAAAAATAAAAACAAAAAAAAGAAATAATGACTTAAAAAAAAATTTAAAATGACGAAAACTTTATTAAAGGCATATTATGAGTAAAATGAATTATAACAATTTTAATAAAATCTATTGGGACAATTTAAATGTATTAAACAGCATTGAAAACAAAGTCATAAAAGATTCTAAAAAAAAAAATAAATACAATTCCAGCATAAAGGTTTTAAATAACAGAAAAAATATTAAACAGACAACTGAAATAAATTTTTCTAAAATTTACACAGCAGTATCTCTTTTATCACTTTTTTTTCTGTCAATAATATTAACATCATCATTCATCTCTTCCATGCCTGCAAAAAAAAACAGCCTTTTTAAAATAATAAATATTGCAGAGCAGAATCCTGCAAAAATACTGGAAGATTTTTTATTATTCAATGAAGATGATAATTCCGAAAGAGTTATAAGCAATATATTCAACAAGGTTAATTATTTCAAATACAGAGTTCAGAAAAATGATACAATCGAAAAAATAGCAAAAAAGTTCAAGGTTACATCAGACACGATTTTACTTGCCAATAACATCAAAAAAAGCAGAAATTTAAGAGCAGGGACACTGCTGACAATACCCGATCAAAACGGAAGGGTCGTAATTGTAAAAAACAATGATTCGATTTTAAAATTTGCCAAGATTTACGGTATAAGCTGGGAAAAGATTTCGGATGCAAATGATTTGGAATCAAGCGTCATTCATCCGGGCAGCAAACTGTTTATCCCTGAGTCTCAAATGACAAAATATGAAAAAAATCAATACTATGAACAGATTTTTATCTGGCCCGTAAAAGGCAGAATAACCTCATATTTCGGTTCAAGGATTGACCCTTTTACAGGCATCTACGGATTTCATACTGGCATTGATATAAAATGCAAAATCGGTACTAAAGTCGCCTGCGTAAAAGACGGCAAAGTTGTTTTCACAGGTTATCAAAAAGTTTACGGGAATTTTATCATGGTCAAACATAGTGATAATGTTATTACAACTTATGCTCATCTGGATAAGATTGAAGTTCAAAAAAATATGGAAATTAAACAGGGGGACTATTTAGGCACTGTCGGAACATCAGGCAGAACAACAGGTCCCCATCTTCATTTTGAAGTGACGAAAAACGGCAAATATATTGATCCTTTAACTTTTTTAAGATAAAAATAACTTAATTAATTATTTAAAATTCAGCGCCATTTTCCTCTTGATTGATAAATTTTAATGAATGTTTCTATGCTTCTGTCATAAGTTTTTTCAATATCATTTGGAAAAAAACAGGCAGGGAACTCTCCCATTCTCCAATGATACTGAATACAATCACAGCAAACACCTTTTCTGCTGCATGGTTCATAAGTACAGTTACATTTTACTTTGTTTTTTTCTTTACTGCATTCAGCCATAATTGCAACTCCTAATAAATTTAAAAATAATTATAACTATTTCAGCTCATTTATAATATCATTAAACAATGTTGCAGTTATAATCCTTATACTTTTACTCCTGCTGTATTCCAAAGCCTTTGATGAAACATCCTGTGAAGTAAAAAATAATATCCTGCCTTCTTTATGATTTATATCTTTAATGAAATTTTGTATGACAACTTCTGTTAATTGAATTGTCCTTACAAAGATCAATATGTATTTTTCCTTTTTTGAATAATTTATAAAATTATCCAATAAAGTTAAAGAGTTATTAATTTTTTCTGTTTTTGCATGAAGTATAACTATATTTTCCTCTGTCTTTATATTTTCAATAAATTTAAAATGAATCTTTTTTATAAAATTCATACAGTAATTATAAAATTCAAAAGCTGAACAAATATTGTAATCAACAAGATTTGTATTTGAAATTTCTTTATAATCTTTGCTTAACATTTTCTTTTTAATATCTTTAAATTCAGGATTAATAGTAAAAATTCTTTTTAATTCTATTAAAGCTTTTTGATAATTATTCAGCTTTTCATAACAAATAATAAGCGAATAATAAAGGTCAAGAGTCAATTTACATTCAAAATCTATATGATTTTTAGCTTCTTCAAAATAGCCTGCTGCAATTTGATAATTTTTTAAGCTAAGTTCTGATTTTCCGGAATAATAATTACATTTAAAAATCAATCCTTTATCATGACAGCACTCATTAAACAACTGTAATGCATCATTATAATTCCCTTTTGAATAGCTTAAATATCCAGAATAAAATTTTGCAGTACAATTATTCGGATTTGCTGACAAAATTTCTTTCAGCAATTTTTCCGCATAGTTATATTTATGAGCTTCTATATAATAATATGCAAGAATGCATTTAAAATAAATATTATTGGGCTCTTCCTTTACAAGATAAAAAAACAAATTACCCGCTTTTTCAAAATTATTCACATCAAGATATATATGTGCCATTTTTTGAAGTATCTGATGATCATCTTTTTTTATAGCCAATGCCAGCTGATAATTTAAAAATGACTTGTTAAAATTTTCCTGTTTATGATAATAATCTCCAAGCAATTTATATACTTCAAACTGCAATTCTTTGTCAAATATATCCTGATTGACTAAAAGATTTTCAAGTATATCAATCGCACCGATTAAATTTTTTTTGATCAGATAAATTTGTGATAAAATCAATGAATTTATTATTATATTTTTTTCATTAGAGATTAACTTTTTTAAATAATCGACCGCTTTTTCGGTTTTATTTTTCTCTAATAATTTTTTGATTCTAATATTTTTATTAATAAAATTCATATATTAAAAATGATTTTATTATATATTTTGGAAAATTACATTAAATTCTGTAGATGAAAATCATTTTTTTACACTTTATTTAGAAAAAAATAAAAGAATCGAATATTTAGTTAAAATTCTGCTGGTCACATAACTTTTTATATAAGTCACATCTTGAATAAAGCTCTTTATGACTGCCGATGTCAATAACTTTCCCTTTATCCAGAACAACTATCTGATCACATTCAAATATTGTTGAGAGCCTATGAGTTATTATAACTGAGGTCCTGGATTTTAATAGTTCTTGCATGGTTTTATAGATATCATGTTCAGTTTGTGAATCAACACTTGATGTGGCTTCATCAAAAAGAAGTATAGCAGGGTCCTTTAAAAAAACCCTTGCTATGCTTAATCTCTGCCTCTGTCCCCCTGAAAGTTTTACTCCTCTTTCCCCGACAGTTGTATTTATTCCTTCAGGGAGCATCTGTAAATAATCCCAAATCTGAGCTTTTTTTAATGAATCAATTATTTCCTGATCAGATGCATCAGGTTTAACAAAAAGCATATTTTCTTTAATAGTGCCGTTTAATAAAATTGTGTCCTGAAGCACAACTCCTATATTTTGGCGCAATGTCTTTTGCTGAACGCTTTTAATGTCATCCTCATCAATATATATCGTGCCTGAAACAGGATCATAAAATCTTAATATAAGATTTAAAATTGTAGTTTTCCCTGCTCCACTCTGTCCCACTAGTCCTACTCTTGTCTTTTCTTTTATCTTTAAATTTAAATTGTTAATTATCATTTTTTCATCAAGAGGATATTTGAAATTGACATTTCTAAATGTAATACTTCCTTTTGTTATAGAAATAGGCCTGGCAGTTGAATCATCTTTAACAAGAGGTGATTTTTTAAAAAACTCTATTACTCTGTCAAATGATGCAATTGCAATAAAAATCCTGTTTGATATTTCTATAATGCTTCTTACCCTGGCTCCCGCAATGGTCCAGTAGGAAAAAAAAGCAACAAGCTCACCTGTTGTAAGCCTCATCACAACACCTAGACATAACAACAAAGTCGGAGCCAGATATGTTACGAACATATTTAAAAAGTCATTAAAAATAATCTGCGTTCTTGCTGAGGTTAAAGCTTTTGATAAAAACAGATTAAATTCTTTTTTCATTGTTTCCGCGGTTTCACTCTCTTTTGCAAAGGCTTTAATCAAACTCATAGAATAAATATGCTCTGTTATTTTTGCATTTATATTTCCTCTCTGGTCCTGAACATTTCTTTCCTTTTTCCTGATCACAGGCATGATAGTTTTCAATAAAACACCGAACACCAACATAAAAACAAAAAATATCCAGAAAAAGTTAACATTGAATTTTATCATAGTATAAACAGACGGAACCAGCATGAACAATATCCATATAGTATGCATAAAGGCAAAATAAAGCTCTTTTATCGACTGATATATATCATTTGTAAGTCTTGTTGTAATTTCACCAATGTAAGTATTTTGATAGAAATCAAGACTTAAGTTCTGCAGATGAGAATAAAGGCTTGACTGTACATTTATCATGATATTTGTAGATATTTTTTCTTTTAAATAATGCTGTATCATTGCAGAAATGTACCATGAAAAAGCCATGGCTAAACTGAGTATGATACCTATTATAAGTTTTTCTTTTAAAAAAAGATCAATATCTTTCTGTATACCGTCAACAAAAAACTTCAGCAATACAGGCAGCCTTGATGCAACAAATCCGTCTATCGCAACAAAAAAAAGCTCCAGTGGAAAAAGAACCCTGATCTTTTTGCTGTTTTTAAATAAAATTACTGCTATCTCTTTAAATGATGCTTTAAAATGAATTTTTTTCTGCATAATAAATTATAATATATTTATCATAATTTATATATTAATGAAACAGATTTTGAGAAAATTAAAAATTTTTAAAAACAAAAAAAGCCGATCTTTGATCGGCATTTTATAATTTGAGTAATACATATACTATTTATATTTTATCGAATATTTCTTTTAAAATACAGATGACGTTCTCTGTTGTAAAAATAGTAAATATAATCATCATCTACTGTCATTGCAGGATAAAATTCCTGACCTGCAACACCATAATCTATTACATTTTGCACCCATGTGCCCGCAGATCCGTAATCTCTTGCATATTTGAACAAACCAAGTGCATGATCATAATACGATATGAACCTCTCGGAACCTGATACTGCAAGTTTGGTATTCCAGCCGACATTACTGCTGGTACTGTCCGGTATTTCATTAAACCATGTTGCACCATTATCCGTTGAGTAAACAAAATTAAGAAATCCGTTGTAATAAGTAAAATAGCTGATTCCAATTATATCATTATCAGCATAGATTGAAATATCCCATGGATCTACAGCTTCTGTTATATAATAATGCAAATTAGTATAAGTCCATCCGTATCCTTCATTTCTTGCAAGGTATAGATAATCATTCAAACCTCTGTAAGCTATATATATAATATTACTCTCATCAACAGTTATAGAGTTATATGTTCCGAAAGAGGAGCTTGAACCATCGTCAACGATATATGCATTTACTGATGGAAGGTTGTTTAAATCAATAACCGCATAATTTAAATCATAACCGCTAATGTCGGTATATGAAATATAAGCATAATTATCTGTCAGGGCAACAGAGGTTTCAAAACCAGCATTAACGATTGTACTGGAGAGAACCTGCCAATTATTGCCGCTGTCCTTTGATACGGCAAATTTCAATTCATTATTAATGGTTGTATATGAAATACATATATTAGAACCTCTGGATGCAATAGACTGATACAAAATATTATAAGGATCTGTAATAATTTTTTTTCCATACCAGTTATCACCTTTATCGATGGATTTTAAATATCTTAAATCATTATAGTTGGAAACATATGAAACATTATTGTAATAATTTTCATTAGACATTGCGAGATTACTGTAAATGTAATTTGTATCCATTTCATTTGATCCTGATACTGTCCTTGTAAATGTAATTGATGAATACTGGGTAAAATAAGTATTAACCTGTGATTCAGACAATGCAATATTATATATCTTAAGCTCGTCTAAATAACCCTCCATATTCCTGTTAAAATCATCATTGCTTCCGATAGAATTTAATATTCCGCCGAGAGTAAAAACAGCCGAACTCTCATATACATTTCCTATTGAAGGGAAAGGAAAATAATAACTGCTTCCTGTACCGGTAATGAAATTATACACATGAATCCCTGCCTGCTTAATATTAGAATTATATGTACAGACAACATAATACCATACATTAGTTGATAATGGTTCATATGAAAATGCAGTGTAAATACTTCCACCGCTGTACATATTAAAAACAAACTGTTTTGTGGAAGGGATGATATCTATCGAATAACCTGTTCCACCCGATCCGACATTATTGATAATGGTCATCGGATAACCGGCAGTGCTGTCAGGCAGTCTCTCTAAATTTATGCAGAAAGCTATTGAAAAATCATTTGATAAGTCTAAATATGAATTTACAGTTCCCCATATGTAATTAGAATAATTCGGCGCAGATCCGGCAAGACCATCATTTAAATTCTGCCAGACATGAGCACATCTGTTAGTGATTCCTCTGCTTAAGTTATCAATGGTAGGCATATATGGATATGGAGGTCCCGGCAAATCAGGAGGATTAATATAAGTTAATCCTATATAGTTCACTCGATCCTGAAAATTATCAGGCGTATCATTAAATTCCCAATGTGCAACGAGATTAGATGTCCTGCCAGAACCGCTGTTATTTTTATCTCCATAAAGTTCATTCCATTGATCTTCTGTAAGGAAAGTGTATCTGGTACAAACTGTAAATAAAAAGATCAAGAATATAATATAAATGAAACAAAAATTTCTTTTCATATAGCCCTTTTAAAACCCTTTTTTATCAGTACTCTTACACTATATAATTTTAATACAGAAATGTAAAAATTTCAAAAAAACTTATAGAATTTGCAAAAAAATAACAATTATGTTGAAATTATTGGAATTGAAAGCTTTAAAATATTTATAGGTTATAATTTAACCGCCTATTATCGCAAGCATCTTATCAATCTGATCCCTTTTAGGATAATCGGGTTTTTTCTGAAGAAGATTGTTAAATATTGATTTTGCTTCAGGATATTTTTTCAAGGTAAAATATGACTGCCCGAGTTCATAATAGGCATCATAATAACCGGCATTATTATTGATTGCCTGCTGGAAAGCAGGAACGGCATTCTCATAATCTTTTAATTCTGTATAACAGATACCAAGATTGAAATAAATTGTGGCATCTGAAGGATTCAATCTGATGCTCTGTTTATATGCATCGATCGCTTCAGTAAATTTATTTGTCTTCTGATAGCTGTCGCCAAGGTTATTGTATAATTTATACTGATTGCTGTCTGTTCTTATACCTCTTAAAGATATATTTATTGACTCATCATATCTGCCGCTTTCATTATATATTTTACTTAGATTTATATAAGAAGTAATATCATTCATATTTAAATCAATAGCTGTCAAATAATCATTTATCGCCTCATCAACCTGACCGAGTCTGCTTTTATCAAAGGCAGATACATAAAATAAAAAGGCAGATTTACTGTCTAAATCCAGACCTTTCTTGACATAATTAAGACTTTCCCTATAGTTTCCTCTGTTTTTTTCTATCTCAGCCAGGTTTTCATAAGCTTCAACTGCATCGGATTTTTCCTTATCATTTTTTAAAGGATTCAATGAAACAGAAGTTAAGAAACTCTCAACCGCTTTACCGTACTGCTTTAACCCGTCATAGCACTCCCCTATTTTTTGATGATATCTGTAAAGATTTGTCTGATCAGCAGCTTTTTTATAATGGATTAAAGCCGTCTGATAATCCTTTTCAGTTTTATAAACTTCACCAAGCATTGAATGTGCCTGATAAAATTTAGGATCATAGGATATTGCCTTGTTAAAATAAAATTTTGCCTCCGGAGTCTTGTTTAATTTTAACTCCGTACTGCCCAAATAAGCCAAAGCATTCACATAATCCGGCTTTAATTTAATGCATGCTTTAAAGTTATCTTCTGCATTTTTATATTCCTTCTGATTGTAATAGATCCTGCCCAATGAAAAATATGCTTCGTATCTTTTTGGATCAAGATTTAAGGTTTTTTTATACTCTTCAATTGCAGCATCATATAAATTCTGATCATCATAAATTTTAGCCAATTTGTATTGAGCATCAACATTTGTGCTGTCGCTTTTTAATGCTTTTTTTAATTTCCTGATTGCTTCCTGAACATTCTGGTCATTTTGAGGATTTTCATCATACAATGTAATGCCCAGGTAAGCATTGGCATCGGAATTATTATCATCTATATCGAGAGCCTTTAAAAAATTATCTTTCGCTTTTGCATAATTTTGACTGTTGTAATCATTTATGCCGTCTTTGATAAATTTTTTTATCTTTTGAAGTTTTTCATTTTCTTTATTATCCTCTGATCTGTATTTTTCATCCTGAGAATGAACTATAATCTGAGGCTTTTCATCGGTTTTATCAATGAGAGTGTTCATGGATTCAAGAAATTTTTCCCTGTCCTGCTTCTCTTTTTCACTTTTAGCTGTTTCATCCTCATCTTTCTTTTTATTTTTTAATTCTATAATCTCATCCTGTAATGCTAGTACTTCCTCATCATCAGGGTTTCTTCTTAAGAGCTCTTCAACATTGTCCAAAGCCCTCTCATATTCTTCCTTATCAATATAATTTCTTATTATCTTAATTATATTTGATCTCTCATTTACAATCTGAAATTTCATTAAAAAAACAACTATAATAATAATCAAAATTATTATGACAGTTAATATTATAAAAACACCTTTTTTATTCATTGAAATAAACTCCGTTTTTAATTAATCTATTTAAAAAGGATTATAAACTTTTTTTATTTTAAGTCTTCAAATTCTATTGTATTATCCTTTTGTTTTTTCTTATCTGCTTCAAGGCTTTTTGATTCACCGCTTTCACCTTCAAGCTCCTTTAAAAGCTTGTTCATAAGCTCTTCTTTTTTTCTTTTTTCTTCTTCTATTCTTAATTTTTCATCAAGAAGCTGTTTTTCATATAAAGCTATTATTCGCTCCATTTTTTCCTTTTTTTCTTTATTTGAAGCCAATGTCACATAATGCTTCCAGCTTGTTATGGCTTTTTCAGGCTCTTTGTTCTCATAATAAATGACACCCTTGATATAATAGGGAAGATCAAGTATGTTATTTAAATTTGATGAAATGTCAAACATCTGTACTGCAACGCTTTTTAATCCCTTTGAATAGTAATTCAATCCCAGATTATAATAGAGCTCCCCTTTTTTTTCATCCGACTTTTCATAATTAATTGCATTTCTTAAAGATATAATGGCTTCATCATAGAGCTTTAATTCCGCTAAAACCGTACCATATAATCTGTATGCATCCGGATCAGTCGGATAGCTTTTTATATAAATTTCGAGCTCATTTTTTGCATCATTCCATTTATTGAATCTGAAATATTTATCAATAATTAAATTCAATTTTTCATTTGCATTGACAGCAGAATTAAAAAAAAGGAGGAAAAATAATAATATAATTTTACAAAAATAAATCCTGATCATAAATATATTATCGGAAGATAATGTAAAGCTGAAATCTTTTTTTATCAAATAGCAAAAGCAGGTTAAATACTCCTTGTATAATATTTAATAAACTTAATTAAGTTTTAAATATGTTAAATCCTTTTATGATATAAATATAAGTTATTTAAATAAAAATTTCAAGTTAATATTATTTATTTACAAAAACTAAATAATGTAATAATATTAATTTTAAATTTACAGGGATAAAATTTTGAATAATTTATTTTTATATTTTCAGGTTTTTTTAGTAGTTTTTCTCTTCGGAGGAATTATAATTATAGTCTTTTTTATTGTAAGAAACATATTTTCACCAAAAAAAATAATTACATTGAGAAATTATATAAAATCCGGTAATTATAAAGCGGCTATTAATGTTGCAAAGGACATTCTAAATAAAAATAAAAATAATGTAGAGGCTCATTACTATCTTGGCGAGGCTTATTATAATCTGCAAAAATATGAGCTTGCATTGATAGAATATAAATCTGCGGAAAAGAGCGGCATTTACGCCAACATAAGCGAAAAAAACTTAAGAGAAAAACTTGCCGAATTATTTATTAAAACACAAAACATTGATGAAGCCTTAAAAGAATATATCCTGCTTATCAAACAAAATCCGACAGAATATTCTTACTATTATATGGCAGGAGAGTTGTTTTTACAAAAATCCCAATCCGATCATGCATTAAAATATTTTGTTTATACAGTAAAGCTTAATAAAAACCATGTCCCTTCATTAATTAATATCGGAATGATTTTATATGAAAACAAAAATTTCACCAATGCCCAAAAATATTTAAGGCATAGTATAAGCGTGGATAAGAGCAATTATAAGGCTTATTTTTATCTAGGTCTCATCGATGAGAGTATTAACAACTATAAGGAAGCATTAAAAAATTTTGAAGCGTCAATAAAAGATAAGGATTTAAAAATAAGAAGTTTAATGGAACGCGGAAAGATCTATATGAGCATGGGAAATTATGACGAAGCGATAATTGAGCTGGAAAGAGCCATGAAAAACTGCGAGCAGGAAGATAATATTAAAATGAATATCAAATACGTTCTGGCAAACTGTTTTGAATTAACCAGAAATGTAACAGAAGCAATAATATTATGGGAAGAGATATATGCTGTAAGTCCCGGTTTTAAGGATGTTGCTGAAAAATTGACAAATTATCAGGAATTGAGAATGGATGACAGGATGAAAGACTTTATGACAGCAACTGACACTGATTTTATCGATATGTCAAAGGGTATTGCCGAGCATATGGGGTTGAACGTTCTTGAAGTGGATATTTTATCAAAAGACAGTATAGAGCTTTTTTGTCTTGAACAGGATACTAAATGGAGAAATGTTAAAAAAAGACCTAAAATTATCCATATTTCAAGAAAGACCTCTCCAATTGACGAGGTCACGATCAGAAATTTAAATGAAAAAATGAGAGAAAAAGGAGTAATAAGAAGCGTAATGATGACTTCATCCTCTTATTCAAAAATGGCTGTTTTATTTGCAAAAGAAAGACCTATTGAATTAATTGATAAAAACGGCTTACAGGAAATACTAAAAAATGCTAATATATAGGTGTGTTTTATGAATTGATTTAAAGTATCTCACAGCGGACAAAGAGAAATTTAATGAATAATAAATTTAATTATTAAAATAGAATAAAAAGAAAATAGAGTAAAATTATTAATTTCTATTTTGACTATGTGCCTCTGTGAGAAATATATCAGGGAGTTAATTATTGGATATATTTCAGAACATTTTAGATAATACAGTATTAAAAAGCGCATTATTCAGCTGGTTCATCGCACAATTTCTAAAGGTACTGATTGAAGTAACTGCTAAAAAAAATTTTAAAACCAAAGAAGATTTCTTTTTAAGAGCGCTTTTTGGAACAGGAGGCATGCCTTCCAGTCATTCAGCAACTATTGCGGCAGTTGCCATATCCATAGGAATAAGAGAAAGACTGGATTCTTCGATATTCGCTCTGGCAATAGTGCTTGTGATCATTATCTTAAGAGATGCAACAGGCGTAAGATTTTCAGCAGGAAAACAGGCAGAAATAATCAACAGACTTTTGGAAGATCAGTATAAATTCCACGGCATTAAATATGAAAAAATGAAAGAAATAAGAGGACATACTCCTCTGGAAACATTTGTCGGAGTTCTGGTCGGAATACTTGTTTCTTTGGGAATAAATTTATTAAATAAGTGATGAAGAAAAATGAAAAAAATAGTTGTTAAAATAAGTTCAAATCTATTGAATCCCGACAATAAAGATTTCATAGAAAAACTCTGCAATGAAGTATCGATTTTGAACAATAAAGGTTATAAGATCATTATTGTAACATCAGGTGCTGTTATGTACGGAGTTAAATCATTAAAATTCGACAAAAAACCGACTAACATGCCTATGCTCCAATCCTGCGCAGCAATCGGTCAGATAAAATTAATGACAATGTATCAAAACCTTTTCGGTAAATATGATCTGATAACCGCACAGATACTTGTATCAAGTGATGATTTCAGAATACGCAGCAGATACCTAAAT
Organism: Spirochaetota bacterium; assembly: GCA_016935915.1. Classification (GTDB taxonomy): domain Bacteria; phylum Spirochaetota; class GWE2-31-10; order GWE2-31-10; family JAFGQB01; genus JAFGQB01. The sequence continues at coordinate 7,663 of JAFGQB010000221.1, read as the reverse complement.
TTAAGAAATACAGTCGAATCTCTACTTGATATAAATGCCATACCTATATTCAATGAGAATGACTCCATTAATATCGAAGAATTAAAACTCGGAGATAACGATAATCTCTCATCGCTGATCACGATCATGATGAATTTTAAAATGCTCATTTTATTAACGGATGTCGACGGTCTTTACGACAAAGATCCAAAACTTTTTAAAGACGCCGAATTAATTAAACAGATTGATGATTTAAATTCCGGTTACTTTAAAATGACAGGCGGTACGGTTTCTAAATTTTCAACAGGAGGAATGAAAAGTAAAATTGAAGCATCATTAAAAGCTGTTAATGCAGGAGTCGATATTTTTATCGGAAACGGCAATAAAACCTCTCTTTTAAAAATAGTAAATAATCAAGAGTACGGAACTTATATAAAGAGTAAATCAAATAAAATAAATGCCAGAAAAAAATGGCTTGGTCTCTCCCCAACAGCATCAGGGAGTATTTACATTGATAAAGGTGCAAGTGAAGCGCTTTTAAAAAACTCTTCACTTCTGGCAAGCGGCATAACTGCCGTAGAAGGCAATTTTTCAAAAGGAAGTCTGATAAACATAATTACAGATAATAAAAAAATTGCTCAAGGACTGACAAATTATTCGTCAAAAGAAATTGACTTGATAAAAGGAAAGAAATCCGGTGAATTCCATAAAATAATTGAAAACTTCGGATATAAAGAAGTGATCCATAAAAACAATTTATTATTAATTAATTAAAAGACTATGATAATATTACCATCATGGACAAAATTTATTTTTTACCCTTTACTCGGCGGAGTTATCGGTTATTTAACTAACTGGATAGCAATCACTCTTTTATTCAAGCCGAAAAATAAAATACTTGGTATTCAAGGGTTATTGCAGAAAAGAAAAAAAATAATAGCAGAAACAGCAGCAGAAGTAATACGACAATATCTTTTAAATACCGCTGAACTTAAAAAAGTAGTGGATAAGGAAAAAGTCAAGGAAAGTATATTCAAATTGGTTGATAAAACAATAATGCTTCTGCCTAAAACCTTAAAAAAAATGATCTCAAAAGTTTTAAGAGAACTTACATATTTCTACTTTTTTGATAAAGACGGTTATATGAAGGACGAAATAATCGAACTTGCATTAAGCGACTCTGATCTTGAAAAAATAGTAATAGATAAAATAATGGATTATGACATCTCTGAAATCGAAAGGATTGTAAAAAAAGCATCAAGCACTGAGATCAGTTTCATTTTATGGTCGGGAGCTGTTCTTGGAGTCATAATCGGCATTATACAGGCACTTCTGCCTATCCGGTGATCAACTCCTTATATTTTCCCAATATATAATTTCTCTTTTTCTTCATTGTATTGGTAAGTTCCCTACCCTGTTCAAAATCATCTTTTAATACTATAACATTTTTGATTAACTCGTGGATTCTAAAACCGTTTTTAGTGTTTATTATCTTTTTTATTTCATTTTTTAAAAATTTTGCATTATCATCTATAGCTTTGTCCCCTAATAATTCATAATCAGGAACAATTAATGCTGAAAGCTCTTCCTTATCCTGACCTATAACAATCGCATGCTTTATAAATTTATTGTTTTCAATCGCTAATTCAATAGGTTCAGGTTCAACATTTTCACCGTTCAATAAAACAATGGTATCCTTTTGCCTGCCGATAAATACCAGGTCACCGGTTAAAGTTTCATTTACAAGATCACCAGTATTATAAAAGCCCTCAATATCAAAAACTTCCTTTGTCGCTTTTTCATTATTATAGTAATTTTTAAAAACCTGATCCCCTTTTACGAACAAAGTCCCTGTTTCGCCGATTCTGCACTGCCTGCCTGTTTCCTGATTAATAATTTTATATTGAGTATTGGGTGTAATTTTACCAATTGTGTATTTTATATGCCTGTCTCCCCTTATTGTCACTATAACTGCTGTTTCAGTTGAACCATAACCATCTATGAGATTGATGCCGATAATATCAAAAAAATCATCAACTTCATCCTGAAGCTTGCCTCCTCCAGAAGTTACCATTCTTATATTTCCGCCTGTCTTTGCAATTATCTTTTTATATATGACATTTTGTGCAAATAAATGAAAAGGTAAATTGAACAGTAAACTAAAAAATGCTTTACCTTTTTTTAATATACCGTTTTTTTTATATCTTAGATTTAGATTATTCAAAATGCAAAGAGCTTTTTTATATTTTAAGCTTTTATTATAAAAAAAATGAAAGACTCTGCCCTTGCCGCTCTCTTCTATGCCTTTAATTATGGCATCCATTACCTTTTTCCAGACCAATGGAACTCCGGCAATCACATGGGGCTTTTCCCTGACCATATCATCCTTCAAAGCAAACATCGATGATAAAACCAGAGTAATGCCGTGTATTATAGCCATAAACTCATAAAACCTCTCTCCGACATGCCAGACGGGTAGAATGCTCATCCAAACTTCATCATCATTGCCTGTTACAAGACTTGGAACAATGGTTGGAGAATATGTAAGATTTTTATTGGACAGCACAACCCCCTTGGGTTCGCCTGTTGTGCCCGAAGTATAAATGATAGTTGCAGGATCATCAATCTTGACTTTATTTAAACAATCTATAAAAACATTTTTATCTTTTTTTAAAAATTTTTCCCCTTTGATGCAGACATCATTAAAGGTGATATCATTGCTTTTAAGCTTTATCTTGTCTTCATCAAAAATAATTCTAACTGTCTTTTTTTTGAAGCCGGCTTTGTCGAGTCTGTTGTAAGCGTCAAGGTTCTGAATGCAGATGAAATCAACATCAGCATGCTCAAGTATATATTTGAGCTCTTTTTCAGATGTATTTATGCCGCGGGGGACGTCTATGCCGCCCAAGCTCATGTTCGCAATTACAGCCATCATCCACTCAATACAGTTGTCGGATATCACTGCCATTTTCTTGCCGTTGAGCTTTAACTCAATTAAACCTGCGGCAAACCTTTCAATTTTATCAAAAAAATCTCTGTAAGTAATTGAGTGAAAAATGGATTTTTTATCCTTGTATTTATAGATCACATGATCAGGATACTTATTCACTGCTTCATAAAAAAGCTGTACAAGAGTTTTATCCATTTTTGTATAACTATTTATCTTCATGGGAAGTTCCTTTTAAACTTTATTCTTCAATTTCTAAAGCAATTTTTAAACATCTATTCAATTCTAAAATTTTTTTATCCGACAACGTCCCTATATAATCGGTTAATAACTCTTTTTTTATACTAATTAATTCATCACAGTAAATTGAACTTTCATGTTTTAATCCATCTTCAATTCCTACTTTTATCTGTGTTGATAATCCGTCATACTTGCTATAAATCGGAGCACAGATAACAGTAAAAAATTTAGAATCAATTAAAACCTGTCTGCTTACTGTAACAAAAACTCTAAAGTTTTTCGGATCATTTTTTGACCCTTTATAAACCCTGTATAAATTCCCTCTTTTCAATTTTTCTACCAATCCTGAAATGATAAAATATCTTCAGCTTCTTTATTCAGTTTCTCATAATTTTTATTTAAAATATCGGCATCTTTTTCATCTCTGATTGTCCTTTGATAATTTTTTAAATAATAAATTATAGCATTTTCAATAAATTCAGATCTGTTCTGTGAATCATCCACATTTTTATCTACCATTTTAAGAATTTTTTCATTTATAGTTATTGAAGTTTTAATTTTCATACTATAATTATACTACTTTTATATTCCAATTACAATATATTTTTAAAAATACAATTTACTGATCAATTGATATTTATGTTACAAAACAAAAACTGCATCATTAACTGATTCCAGATCCTATGCCTCATTTCATAATTATTATTATTTTTTAAGAAATTCATACAATATGAAACTGAATAACCCCGTTGATGCTTTTCACTATATAAAAAAAGGGTAAAAAGTATATTTTCCCCTGAGTGCCAATCATTTACTCCGAATCCGTAGTTAAGAAATATTTTATCGGCATTTGATTTTTTCAGGATTCCTGATTTTTCCAACTCTTTTACTTTCCCATGATAGTTAAATCTTTCAAAGCTGTATTTACTGTAAATCACTTTATTATTGAATTCTTCAAATGAAATATCAGTAAATTTATAAAAATATATTCCTAATGAATTAGTCTCACCTCTATAGTTTAAATAAAATCCATCCTTATTGATCTCTTTTTCATCTGTTCTTTTATATTCTGTTTTTACCCATGGATTATTAAAAAGCATCAAACCCAATTCATTGTCGAAAAAAAGCATTTCTTTCTGGTTAAAAAGATTGATGTTCTCATCAAAATATTCATCCTTAAAGCTGTACTGAAGCTGATCGATATTTTGCATTTTGACCTTTTTTACCCTTGAATTATAGAGCCTTGTCAAAATTCTAGAAAAAACATCGTCAATATTGTTCCCCTTTAACATTAACAAAACCTGTCTTCTGATCACGGGATTTCTTGTATGTCTTAAAAAAGCTTCAAAAAGAAGACCATGCAAAGTTTTTTGTCCGACAAACTCCTTATAGAATTTAAATAACTTTTCTTCACTAATGCTTATTTTGTTCTGATCCCACCTCAGAAGATAATCGTAAAAATTAAAATAATCTTTGATATGATCCTCTTCAGGAATATAAAAAAACATGTCATTGCCAAGATCTTTGATATTTTCATAACCGTATAAAAAAATAAAATTGGACATAACCAATATTAAAAATAGAACTTTTTTGATCATTTAATGCTCCATGGTTTTATAAATCTTAAAAAACAAGTTTCATAAACAGATTGAAATCGGTTTTTTCCGGATTGACTTAAGCGCAAAAAAGACGCTGTATAAATTCTTTTAATGGTGTTTAGTTTTTAACTTTTTTAATCATTAAACATTCATTCTATTTGACTTCGGTTTTGGGAGGCTCTACGGTTTTGGTAAAATATTTCAGCAATGCTACAAAATTGGCTATTTTGGTATAAAGTGCACTGAATGCCTCGCTGGGGTCTTCAGGAAAATTCCATTTTATCTTAGTGAAGTTAATTATTATTTTAGGATTTTTTGACTTATAATCATCAAGCAATTCTTTTATTTTATTTGCCATATGGCTTAAAACCTTTATGCTGTCCAGTAAAATCTCCAATGCTTCAGAATCAATTTTAATGACTACTTTTTTCAATGTATTTAATGCTACGTTGTCATGTTTCATGGACATTGAAAGCTTTTTTAAACTTCTTCCGTAGCTCTCATCTTCAGAACAACTGTTGTCAAATTCCAAAATCGTATCAGATATCCTGTTGAACTGCTCAAGCAGCTGCGAATATGAAGAAGAAGCGGTGTTTGTGCTCCATGTACCGAGTATCAAAAGAGCATCAATCCTTGACTTTATTTCCCCTTTGCAGTAATCAAGAATAAATGCTTTGAGATAATTCATCGGATCAATATATTGAAAGCCGAACAATCCTTTTTTAACCAAGAGATCATTCAGCCTGCCGGTATAATATTTCAATCTTATAATAACGGTTTTATGGAAAATATTTAAAAGCAGGCTTTCTATTTTTTCTCTTTTTATTTCCTTTAAAGTGCTGTCAACAGCGCTTTTAACTTCCCTTTGGAAATTTTGTATATAATCATGAACTATTTTAGCATTGGACTGAAACTGTTTTGGAGTAAAATACGGATCTTTATAGATCAACTGGATTATTTTTGTGAGATGATCGTCTTTTTTAAGCTCCTTGCATATCTGTATTGCTTTTTTCATTATATTGACAATATTGTCATCCTGTGCCGATGACTTTAAATAATCATATACATATCTTAAGTCCTTATTAAAATCTATTGTGACCAAATAGTCGTTTAAAGTGATTATATCTTCAAGTATATATTTCCCCTCAATAATTTCAAAATCAGGATTATAACTGAAATTCAAATCACTGATTTCGGAATCAAATTTTTTCAAAAGAAACAGCCAGTCGTAATTGGTTATATTTGAAAAATCAGCAATACAGTTATAGGCATAATCGATTTTTCTAATGCTCTCGGAGGAAAACGATTTTATGTATTCGGCTAATTTATTCTTTATTATTTCTATGGCTTCTTTTGTATTTGGCGTATTTTTTATCAGCCTTTTAATAGGCTCAAATTCCAGCTCATCTTTTAAATTATTCTGGCTGCTTTCAGAAAAAATATCAAATAAAATCAGCTTGATTGATTTTTTATGAACATTTATATCAAAATGCCTGTTAAGGTGCTGGGTTAATCTGTAAAGCTCATAAAATTTCCTTGGCAGTTGAGGTAATATCTGTTCTTTCTTATAATTATAGAATTTATTCCTGTACGACCTGACCTGTTTATTTATTTCTTTTAATTTCTTTAATTTTATTCTTTCTTCACTTGAAAAACCTGTAAAAAACTCAACTATTTTATCCAATAATGTTATTGGAGCTACATTTTCAAAATTATTACCCTCTCTGAGTACCTGGCTCTGCTGCAGCTTATTATCCACATTTTCTTCATTTAAGATATCATTTGTAGCATTATTTGAATTATCTGACATTATCAACCTCAAAGGCTTTTTTATCTGTAATACATGCATAAGTGCATGATTAACTTTAGAAAAAATCAATTTGTTTTTATTATAATATAATTTCTATTTTATTTGCAAACTAAATTATAATATAATAAAAGTAATAAAAAATTTCATTTTTAGTGAAAAATTTTTTATTTTAATCATCAACCTTTAATCTTCTATCATTATGCTGATTTTATCTTCATTAATTAATTTCCTGATATTAAATAAATCAAATAAATATGCTCCATTAATATCATATTCCCCGGTATAATTCGGTTTTACGGCAAATGAAATCGTATTAAGACCTTTTTTTAATTTTTTTAAAATCAAGGTATTTTCATCATATAAAAATAGTTTTGCATCACCCCGGCTTACAATAAAGCTCTTAAAATCAACAGATAATGATTCGGAATTTACAGGCTTAAAAAAAAGCTCATTCTCATTTTTATCCAAATTAATATGACAATTTATCCTGTATTTTTTCCCATTAAATAATCTTAATTTTTTTTTGTCAAGTATATTTGCGTTCTCATCGATCCATTCGGTATTAATGTTTCTTTTATTGTTTTTATTTATGCCGAATAAATCGGACGATCTGTAATAAGTCCTCAATAAATAAAACAAAGGATAATTACCCTTTTTTTCTATAGAATAATCAATCATATCTGCGTGTTTATCAACCGATTCAGAAGAGCTGTATAAATATCTTTTAAAAACAGTTTCATTTTTATTTAATGCATGACTGAAATCATCAAGTTTACTGCTCTTAAAATTAATGTTTATTTTTTCCTTGCTGTTTATATAATTTGTATTTGATTTAATCAATATTATTTTGCTGAAAATATTATCAATGAGGTTTGAATAGCTGTCAATTTTTTTAAAATTAATGTTATCAAAACCGTAATAAATCTTTAAAAGCTCAAAAAAGGATTCATTAAAATTATAATCAGCGCTGTAATATTCATTATAATCATTTATATTAATGCTTCTGAATTTTAAATTAAATCTATTGAAATATTTATAATAAAAAAACACTCTCTTTTTATCTTTCAACCTTGATAAATAATCAGGTGT
>JAFGQB010000220.1 GCA_016935915.1 Spirochaetota bacterium | reverse complement strand
ATTTGCAGCCTGTATTTCTTCATAAATTTCTTTCCTGTAAACCTTGACATCGATCGGTGCCCTGATACCGATTTTAGCATGATCACCTTTAATGCTCAATATAGTTATTTCTATATCTTCACCGATCATAATTGATTGATTTTCTTTTCTGGCTAATATCAGCATTTTTCCTCCTTTTTAAAAAGAGGATGTTTGGTTGTGTAATTTTCAATTTGATTTATTATCTGTTTAGCTTCATGATTGGTTTTATTGATTACTATTGGACCGAGCAGATTTATCGTTATATCAACTGGATTTTCATAAATAGTCACAATTGAAAATACGATTATTTCCATATCATCGACGATATTCAAATCTTCTTTATCGATTGGTTCCAAATTAAGTTTAAAATCAGGATAAACCTGATAAGGATTAATAAGAACAAAAGCAGTATTAATGTTTTTTTCTGCTTGCAACCAGTAAAACGGTGAATTATCTGGAGTATCTAAAAGAACAAAATCATAAACATCTTCAAATCCGAAAATTCCATTTTTGAAATGGATTTTTTGTTTTTCAGATACTTCAATTTCACCAAATGCTTTGGTTTTTACTTTCATAGCTTCTCCAATTAATTATATTGGGATTGTCTTAAAAGTATTATTTAAACCAGAGAGAGTACATAGTTTTTATATTTATTAATATTACTATGATGTTATTTTACATTTTCAATTAAATCTCTGTGTACTCAGTGTATCTGTGGTTAATTTTCAACTTTTAATTCAGCCCATGTTTTATTTAATAGTTCTAATAATATAACAAAGTTGTTGAAAAAAGTAAATTGAATTAACAAAATTCAGTTATCGCAAAAAGTCCATTAAAGTTACCTGAGAAGTTTTTGCCACACCGGAAAGAGCTGCCCTATGTGCAAATTCAAGCATTTTTAATTGCGTTATGCTTTCCGTAATGTCGACATCTTCAATATCTGCAAGACTTGTTGTATAGGATTCTTTATCGGTAATTAATCTGTCTGATAAAAATGTTAGACGTTGAGACAAAGCTCCTGTTTCGGCAGTATGATATAAAAGATTTTCAATTGAAAAATCAATAGCACCTAAAAATCTTCCTCCAACATCTTCGGAATTGTTCATTAATAATGCATCACGTAAACCGATAACAGAATCGAATATTGATCCGCTGAAAACAGTTGCATCCACATTATAATTGTCAGGACCTATAGGTCTGCCTCTCTGCAGAATGCCTAGATCCTGCAATAATGTTCCGCCTTCTATATCAGCTAATTCTATTTTATGAGGATTTGTTGATTTTAAAATAAAACCACCGGTTACTATATCTACGGATGCTCTTACTGCTACAGGAGACTGATTTATTTTATTCATTATTGCATAAATATTGTCCCCTGCATTAAATTCAATCTTATATTTATCGATCATTATGTTCATATCAGAAGTAATTCTGAAATTTGCAGTATTAATTTGAGAATATATCTGAAACTGATCAGACCAGAATATTTCACTGCCAGGAATGGATGTTGTGATGTATTCACCTGTATCAATTTCTCTCAAATGCCTTCCGTTGTCGCCTAAATATCTGACTTCCGTGATCATCGCCTGATCAATGTCTCTAACTGCGCCTTCTATTAATTCAAAAGGTTTAGTATATTTTTGAAACCCGCTGAATAAAAAATTTCCCTTGTATTTAGAATTTGAATCTAAAACAATATTTCTTAATAATTGGTCAATTTCTATTGCAATCGCTCTTCTATCATCCTTGTCATAAATGCCGTTAGCACCCTGAACTGCTAATTCTCTTACCTTTTGAAGAAGATTGACAGTATCCATAATCTTTGTTTCAACAAGACTTCTTTCACCTTCCGCATCCTGAATATTCCTTAAAAACTGATTTATTTTATGGATTTTTGTATGAAATGTCATTGATTGGGAAACTTCAACCGGATTTTCCCTGGGCAGTCTATGCTTTTTACCTGTGCTGAGCTGATTTTCTACTTTGTCCATTTGATATTCTCTGTTAATTGTATGGAACAATCCGTTGTCAGGGATTGTATTGGTGCTGATTCTATAAATACTCATAATTATGCTCCTAATCTAAAAATTAATGTTTCAATCATTTTATCCATTTCAGTCATCACTTTTGCAGTTGCATTGTAAGCATGCTGAAATTTAATCAAATTTGTGAATTCCTCATCAATATTGACACCGCTTATTGATTTTCTTATATTTTCGAGGTTTTGCACTATTGTTTCAGCTGCTTTGAAGCCTTTTTCTGCCAGATTACCTCTTGAACCGATATCGGAAATCAATACTTCAAAGTATTCCGAGAAAGTCAAAGACATTCCAACCATTACTTTTTCATGTTTTAATGAAGCAATTTTTAATGCATTTTTACTGTCTCCGACTCCGTTTGAGAGGTCTTTTATACCGTCACCATCAGTATCTACACCGCTTGATGATGCAATGTAATTATTATCGCTTAAAATCAATGCTTCAACACTCATATAAGCCGAAGGATTAACCAATGGTGCAACAGCCCATTTTGAATTTTCTGTAAACTGATTTACCTGATTGATTGTCTGCCAGTCAAAAGCACCTTCAATGCCATTTCCATTTAAAATACCTGAATATCCTGTTAAAAAGAGTCCATTATCTTCCAGATGTTGTATTACAAAATCCGGAGTTGTGTTATTAAGCTGATAATCTGCTTTTAATGTTAAATTTCCCTGTGGATTTAAAAAAGCATTTACTCTTGCACCTGATTCATTGATTCTCCTTATAACATCATTTAAAGTATCAGTTGAATAATAATTAATTGTTATTCCGTTTATATTCATCTGACCCTGGATGCCGATTTTATCGTTAATATCCAATATATTTGAACCTGAAACTCTGAATATGTAAGTAGAATCATCAACTCCATCCCTGTTTCTGTCGAAATTACCCAAAGGATCGGTAGTGAAGGGGAACTCAACAAAGAAGTTGTTGCCTGTCGCTTTATTTGCGCCAAAACCGTCTCTATGGATTTCGTTTACAAGATCAGTAACATTAGCCGCAAAAGAATCAATTTTTTTAATTTCAAAATATAGATCAATATCTCTTAAGTCGATGAGTCCTGCTAGTTCCCCACCTCTGATAACAAGTTTTTCTCCGTCTTTCCAGTAGACATCATAATAACCGTTATTGTCAGCCTGAGCTATCATATTGAGCTGTTCATATTTTTGTCCCTGAACGATCATTCTGCCACCTATAAATAGTATCAATTCATCCTTATCCTCTCTGCTTATCTGTATATCAGCTATCTTTGATAATCTGTCTATCAGTACATCTCTCTGATCGTATAAATCATTGGGATTGTCCTTCATAGCTTCACTTCTTAAAATTCTATCATTAAGGTGGGCGATTTTTTGCGCAAGCTGATTAATTTCAGTGACTCTGTCCTGTATTTCTTTATCTATATTATTTCTGACATCAGTAAGCTGTTCAAAATGATGTCTTACGCTATTTGTCAAAATATTGGCTTTTTCTACAAGTACGATCCTTGCAGAATTTTGATCTGGCTGATTTGCCAGTTCCTGCCATGAAGACATAAATTCGTCAAGGGATGTTCTTAATGTATTTATCATTGAAGGATCATTATATGCGGAAGGTTCAGCATAAACCATTTCAACCTGATGAATATATTTATTTCTTAAATCAAGATAGCCTAAATTGCTGTTCTCAAAAATTATCCTGTTGTCAATTAGTGCATCTCTAACCCTCACAATATTTGAAGTAATCATTCCCTGTCCCATCTGCCCGGGTCTTTCTTCCCTTGTTAAATCAGGCATAAAAATAGGTTCAAAAGTTTGTATATGAATTACCTGCCTTGAATAACCTTCTGTATTTAAATTGCTTAAATTATGCCCTGTTACATTCAATGCCTGAGTATGTGTTATTAATGAACGTTTCCCTAGTTCTATTCCATGAAAAGTTGATGGCATAAAACCTCCTTATTAATAAATAAAATAATCATACGAATCCGTTATAAATTATTGGATCATCGTCCCATAATTTATTGTTTTTTTTGCTTTCTTTATTGTAAGTATCTGTTTTGACAGTTTTTTTAAAAAAATATTCTACCTTTTTTTTTGCTGAATACATCGCATCATTTAATAATTTTGTATTTAATATTTCTTTTTCCTTATATTCATTGATTTGTGCTTTGATGTTTTTTTTCAGATTGGAAATCTCTTCATCATTTTTATTATCAAACGACTTTAAAAAATTTAATTTTTGCATTGCATCGTCAAAATAAGTGTTTAAATTTTCCTGTTCGGCTGCAGTTTCATTTATATTATCCCAGTTTTGAGCAATAATACTCTCTTTCATTTTGGCTGCATTATGAATAAATTCCTTAAGTATATTATTAATTGTATCCAGACTTGATAAATAAAGGATTTTGTCATTATTATTGTTCGGCACCATCCGTGGTCTCCGTAATTTTGATTAGAATTATTTAGAAATTCGGCATATTTTAAAAATTTTTAAGAAAATTGTTAAAAATATTTTTATATTTGCATTTTTAAAATTCTTTATTTAATATTATAACAGGAGATTCATTATGAATGAAAAAAGAAAAGACGAAAGAGTTAATTTTACAAGTCTGCCTGAAAGTTTAAAAAATGTTGGTATAAAGACAAGTTTCTTTAATGAAGAGATTTCAGGTAAAACAATCAATGCTAGTAAAAACGGCTTGTGTTTTGAGACAGATGAATCCAATTATTATGATATAAAAGAAAATCAAAATATTATTATTATTTTTTATCCAGATACAATTAAACTTAAAGCCAGAGTGATTTATGTTAAAAGTAATGGAGAAAAATGCACTTTCGGTGTAAATTTTGACAGAACTGATAAAGAAAAATATCATGATATCCTTCTAAATAAATAATTTTAATTTACAATCTTAAAAATATTTCTATAAAAAACACTTAACTTTTTTTTAATAATGTAATAAATTATTTAAAATATTTTTTTTTAAGGTGTAGATCATGAATAGATTTTTTATAAGTATAATTTATACTATTTTTATTTTATCATTGAGTTTAGTAGTTTATCCACAAACTGATTTAAATTTTAAACCCGATCTGATTGTTGCTAAGGACAACTCCGGCAGTTTTACTACTATTCAGCAGGCTATAAATACAGTTTTTGATAATAACAAAAAATGGCTTATAATCTATGTTAAGAAAGGGGTTTATAAAGAAAAATTAAAGATCGAAGATACAAAAACTTTTATTCATTTGATTGGAGAGAGCAATAAAGAGACTATCATAACTTATGATGATTGTAAAACCACAGCAGGCAGTACGGCTTTAAGTGCTACTGCAACAATATCAGCAAATGATTTTATAGCAGAAAATATAACGTTTGAGAATTCATTTGATTATATAAATTCAAATCTTGGCGACAAGCAGGCTGTTGCAGCATACTTGGGAGGGGACAGACAAATTTTCAATAATTGCAGATTTTTAGGTAATCAGGATACCTTATTTTTAAGATCAGGAAGGCAATATCTGAAAAATTGTTTTATCAAAGGACATTTGGATTTCATTTTCGGCAATGGTACAACTGTTTTTGATAAATGTGAGATTTATTCTTTTATAAATCCCGGGACAAGTATAACGGCATCAAGCACTTATCAAGATACACAATTTGGATTGATTTTTTTGAACTGTGATTTAACTGCAGATGAAAAATTAAGAGGCACAAGAACCATTTTTTTAGGCAGACCATGGCATGAAAGTTCTGTTAAAGTTCCGATAAGATCAAATGCAGTATTTATACACTGTACTTTAGGTGATCATATTCATCCAGAAGGATGGACAAGCATGAAGGGGGTTTTCCCAAAAACAGAAAGATTATGGGAATATAAAAACATTGGACCTGGCGCAAAGAAGAATAAATCAAGAAAACAGCTTTCATCAAAAGAGGCTAAAAAATATTCTTTAACTAACATTTTTTCCAGTTTTAAAGGAGAAACAGACAATTGGGATCCGGAAAAGCTGATAAAATAATTTATTTAGGTCAAATTTCGAATAAAAACAATCATAGATTGCTTCGTCGTTACACTCCTCGCAATGACTTGTAATTTCAATGAATGAGGCGGCATCTCATGAAATT
>JAFGQB010000219.1 GCA_016935915.1 Spirochaetota bacterium | reverse complement strand
TCTTTAAAACTTATTCCTTGACTTTCTTTTTTTTATAAATTAATATATTTTTTATGAAAAAAATAGATTTTACAACCTATCATAAAGATATTTATTTGGATGATGCTTATTATACGATCAGATGGTCAAATTATTTAAAGTATGAGAAATATGAAATATTAAAAAAACTGCCTGAACTTCCGGGCATCTTTATAATCTTCTATCTTAATAAACGTAAAAAACTAATGCCTTTTTTCCTGGGATATTCATGGGTAGGCAGTTTAAGACATGACATCAAAGCGCTTTCTGATCCTTATGCACCTGTTGAAAAAGAAGTATATGAGATCATACAAGAAAGAGAATGTTTTTATAAATATTTGATAGTCCCTACCTACAGTGATCTATTGGACCTCTATGAATTCATAAAAAGCCAATATGAAAATATCGATTATGTGCAAGTCAGCGAGGGCAAAGAATCCGGCAGGTACAATAATGTCTTTGTCAAAGAATATTCTGAAGAAAAATAATAAAAAATGCCAAATAAAATAAAAAGCGCCAAAATAAAGAAAAGAAATCTCACAAAAGAGGAGATAAGCTGGATCTTTTATGACTGGGCAAATTCCTCTTACATTCTTATAGTTGTCACTGCTGTTTTCCCGATTTTTTTTAAAAAAATAATCGCAAGCGGCATTTCAGATAATATTTCAAGTGCATATTTAGGTTATACAAGTACCATTTATGCCCTAATTATAGCTCTTTTATCCCCTATTTTTGGTACAATTGCCGATTATAAAGGTTATAAGAAAAAATTTCTTGCTTTTTTCTGGTTTATCGGCATATTATTCACTCTTTTATTGACTATTGTTCAAAAAAGTAACATTAATCTCTGCTTAATAATTTTTATGCTCTCGTCTATCGGGTATGCGGGGGCAAACATTTTTTATGACTCATTCATTACCGATATAACCGATGAAAAAAAAGTTCACTGGATATCTTCTCTTGGATTTGCATTCGGCTATTTAGGAAGTTCTGTCCCTTATATAATTTCAATCACTGCTATAAAATTCTTACCCAAATTGTTCGGCGAAGAATTTATTGAAAATTCGATCAGGATATCTTTTTTAATTACAGCATTATGGTGGTTTGTTTTTTCAATACCGCTTTTAAAAAATGTAAAACAAAAATATTTTATTGCAAAAAGCCTTAATCCTATAAAAGATTCATTTTTAAGACTCTTCAATACTTTAAAAGAGATCAAAAAATATAAATTTGCATTTTTATTTCTTTTATCTTACTTTTTGTATATTGACGGAGTCGATACAATTATAAAAATGGCAGTACCGTATGCTCTTGATATAAATATAAGATTGGATGTCAATTCACTGTTGTTGATTCTGCTTGTTATACAATTAATAGCATTTCCTTTTGCCATTATTTTCGGATATTTTGCCAAGAAAAACCCAGATAAGATCATATTTATCTTAATTTTCTCTATATTTATATATATTTTTATTGTTATCTTTGCTTTTTATATAAAAACAATTGCACATTTCTGGATATTGTCAATAATGGTCGCATTTTCACAAGGGGCGGTTCAGTCATTGTCGCGTTCTTATTACAGTCTGATAATTCCAAAGGAAAAATCAGCAGAGTTTTTCGGATTTTACAATATTTTTGGTAAATTTGCGGCAATTTTAGGACCTTTTATAGTTGGGATCATCTCATATTATAAAAATATCAGATTCGGCGTTATCGCAATCTTACCTTTATTCATAGCTGGTATTTTTATGCTTTTATTTCAGTTAAAAAATAAAATATCTTCAAAAAAACCATAATAATTTTAAAAAGTTAATTTTCAAATTTCAACCTGATTTTTTTATATAAAATTTATAAATATTTTTCATATTTTTCAAAAACATTTCAATTTAATCAATTTTCATTTCGATAATTAAAATAATTAAAATATTTATAAATTTTTATTGTAAAAAAATAGTATTTATATTTTTTATGTGCTAAAATTAATAAAAAAGTGCTATCTTTTTATTAATTTTTGCAAATTTTATTATTTCTTAATGTTTAATTTGAAAATCCTATAAGTTTGTGATAAAATTTATATAACTCAATATTTGGAGTATCAATATGAAAAGAAACTTCATATTTTGCATAATCTTTTTAATTTTTTTAATAACTATAATATTTACCTGTTCATACAATCCCTTGTATGGAGGTGGAGGAGATTTAGACCTTGAACCTCCTCTGCTGCAAATAACATCTCCCAATAACTCAGACCTTTTGGGAAGACTTTTTACAATACAGGGTAAAGCAGATGATGACGGAGATATTGATAAGATCAAAATAGAAACAACAGGATATTCAAAAACCATAAAAGCAAAAAGCAGCTGGTCTATAAATATAGATGCAAGTGATGATAATCTGGCTGACGGTGATCTTAAATTTACAGTCACTCTCTCTGATGCTTCAGGAAAAAAATCAAAAAAATATTTAAATGTAACAATAGATAAAACAGGACCTGTAATCCAGATGCTAAATCCGGCATTTCAGGATAATCCCCAACCCTTACAGAACAATAATATTAATTTTGATATAAGTGTAACCGATCTGCATGGAATAAATCAAACTTCTACAAATAATAAATTAATAATTTATCGTAACGACGACATAGATGATGTGGTTTTTACTTCAAATTTAGAACTTGTTGATCCCAATAATGACGGGATATGGACTACAATTACTTCTCTTAATACAAATACTGTTGGTCATACCGGTTTAGCAAAATTAAGAGTCACATTTGAAGATATGGCGCCAGGCGGGAACATAGGAATTTTAGAAAAAGATATAACTTTATCTCCCGAACAGGAAGAGCCAAATCTTATAGTTACACTTCCCGATCCGGATGCCGATCCAGTAACAACGATCGGAAGGTATTTAAACTTGGTAGGATATGCATATGATAACAGTGAAATATATGCAGTATATTATACTTTAAAAAGATCCGATAACTCCATTGTTTTAGAGGACATTGAAATATTAAATGATAAAACGGAAAACAGAGAATTTTTTGAATTTTCCGAAATGATAGATACAAATGCACTGGGTTTAACCACAGACATTTATACTCTTGAATTACATGCAGAAGATAATTTGAGTAATGAAAGTTCCGATGTAATAACTCACTTTCAAATTGATGCTACCATGCCTACATTGACCATCCTTGATTCCGAAACCACACCCGCCGGAGTGACTCCCGAAGCCTCATCTTACCATAAGGATGATTTTACCATTGAGGTTCAATGCTCAATGAGTGATGCAACAGTTGAATATAAAGTGCTTCAAACTTCTCTTGACACAGGCTGGAACCCTTGGGGTGCAATGACTAAAAATGTTGATATTTTTACAAAAACCATTGATATATCTTCATTAAAATCAACATATAGTTTTACTGACGGAGCGATAATCGTAAAACTTAAGGCAACAAAGGATGCAAAATTTACCGAAACATCAAGAATTTTCAATATAGATACAACTTCACCGACAATTACAATTATCTCTCATGTGGATAATCAGCACGTAAACGGAGGTGTAACATTAACGGGTTCCGTTTTCGACAGGATTGGAATATTGGACAATAAGGTAGAAGTTTTTAATCCTCTCCCGTCAATAAATGACTGGGAAGATGTAACAGTGGCATCCAGTCTCTGGTCTTATATAATAAGTACGGATACTGTAGGCGAGGAAATAGAAACAAAATTCAATGTAATCCCTCCTGCAACATCAACACAGCTCTTCAGAGCCAGAGTAACTGATAAAGCAAATAATGTTACCATACAAAATATCAATCTAGTAATAGATCCCGGACAGGATATCCCGAAAGTAACATTATTGACGCCTTCATCATCCGGACAGAAAATATCAGGAAATTTATCAATACTTGCAACAATGGATGATGATGATTATCCTTTACGTGATATGACTGCAAATATTACGGTTTATGACGATGTTACTCTGGGTGTAGTCCAGACCAAGGATTACAGTAAAACAGACAGCGGTTTCCCGAATCTTTCAATGATAGTTGACACAACAACTTTGGTTGACGGCAGAAGCTACACGATCAGGTTAAACGGAACCGACTGGCACGGAAAAACAGCCGCTGAGGTTGCAGTAAACTTCATTGTTGATAAAAATACGCCGATTGTAACTTTAACCTCTCCGGTTACTAACAGCTATCTCACTGACACAATAACATTTTCAGGTACAGTAAAAGATGAAAATGATATAACAAGCTTTACTTTGTCATATATTGATGAAAACTCAGCCAATCAAACAAGAAATATCACTCTCCCTGGTTCATTTACTATGGAAGGAAGCAAAAAAGTATGGACATTTACAGCTTCATTAAATGCTTCCTCATCAGATACTGAACTGGACGGAACAGATATTGATTGGGGCGATGATGAATGGGGCAATAATACTCATTTATTTACTATCAGGGCAGCTGATGAAACTGGTTTGATAGGGTATCAGTATATAATGATAAACCTTGATAATCATGTGCCTGAAGTTGCCATAACTTCACCATCCGATGCTCATATCATAGAGTACGGTTCAACCAATCTTGAAATAAAAGGCTCTATGAATGATACACCATCTGAAGGCATTTCATATACACTTATTTTTAACATGTTAAAAATAACTGTTGATGATATAGGAGCAGGTCCTGAAACAATATTGAAAGACTGGACAGGTTCAACTGTTAATTTTGCCGCTGGAAGTACACCTGAAAATTTCACATACAACTGGAATTTCACTTCATTCAGCGATGATGAATATATAATAAGGATTTATACAAGGGACAATGCTTTAAATGAGCAAAATCCCGTATCATCCATAAATGTCATAAAAAACAGTGAGCCTCCGATCATAAATACAATAAATTTCACTCCTGAAACCCATTATAACGGAACAATCGAATTTACAGTAAACGCTCAGGACAGAGGCTCTGCACCTGCCAACGGTCTGACAAAGCTTGAACTCTTGGTTGATGATATATTACAGCCTGCCTATACAATCAACTACACTCCAGGCAGTGAACCCCTGACAATTAACGAAACAGTTAATTTTGACACAGCAGCATACGGAAGCGATGGTTTGCATGAAATTTCTTTTAAAGTTACTGATAAAACAACAAATATTTCATATACAAAATCCGCAGGTACATTCCTGTTTGACAATGGCATGCCGACCATAAGCACTCCTGTTTATTATACACTCGGATTTGCAAGTCCAATAACTTACTACTCTACTTATATAAGCTTTACAGCTTTAGTATCCGACACTTATTCGTTAAGCGGTGATAATCCGCAGTTCCGTGTCGGCACTACAAGCGGCGGGTTTGAGATTTTAGACTGGAGCTATTTCAGTTTTATTAACTGGAACGGTCAAAGCCAGTACACAGCAGAATACAATAATTACATAGATCTTTTCAGCTATTATCCGGCTGATATTTATATTACGATCAGAAGCACCGATACAGCAGGCAATGTAAGAACAAGCACATTTACATTAACTGCCGCATCCACTCTGCCCAATATAGACTTTGATCAACAAGATGATGCATTTATTTCAGACAGACTTGACAGTACTCCGGGCAACGGAAGTACAACAGTTACAGGAACTGCCGACAATGACTTAAATTATCTCTGGATAAAAGTTGACAGCCAGGCTGAAGAAATCGTTGATTCTTACGGAGGTGGAACTTTCAGCAATGACTGGCTGAACACAAATCTTTCTGACGGTTATCATACTTTCAGAATCAGAGCAACGAGAAACGGAATACAAAATATAGTAACAAGAACATTCAGGGTTGACAACTCGGATCCGATAGTTTTTATCTCCGATACAGTCACTTATACCGAAGGTTCTGGATATGTGGAATCAAACAATCTCTCAGGTACAGTTAGATTTTCCGGAACATTTTCCGACAACAACGGAAATGATATGGACAAAGATGAAGCAAACCTGCAGATTAATATAAACAGTGCAGGCTGGGTTGACATACCTCTTGACAATATAGTTCATTATTATAATGACGAATGGACATGGTTTTATGACTGGAACTCTGAAACTCTATCATCCGTTGTCGGAAACAATATTACGATACAGGTTCAGGCACAGGATTTATGCAACAACACCGACTCAAGTCAAATCACTAAAAATGTAATTCCTTATATCTCATCGATAACTTCGACTGATACTCTAAACTATCCGGTTTATGACGTTAAATATTATCAAAATTTAAGCTGGGCTAATCATAACAACAGAAGATACAGCTTAAGACAGGGCTCCCCTATAAGCATCAACGGATATAATCTAAAATACAGTTCAACAACTCCGGGTGTAACATTGAATTCTTACAGTTTTACGCCAAGCTACAGCGATATACACAGGATCGATGTTACAATACCTGCCAACGATAATGACGGTAAAACCGGTAATTTAACTGTAACAACTCAAAGCATTGCTTCAACTCCGGTAAAATTAAACATCTGGAAATTTGTAAGGATCGGAGATGATTATGATACATTTGACTCAAGAAGCTTTGACATGAGTTTAACAGGTACAGGAACTGCATTTGCAACATTTTCAAGGGACCACCGCGTACCACCTAAATTCAATGTTGAACAGGTTGACGACTATTGTACCTACAGAATAGATGAGGGTGCATCAACAGCATATAATAACTTCGGAAGCATGGACCCGATGTTTTTTACAGCAAACAATATAATGGGTAACTATAGATATATGGCATCTTGTCTTGATGAATGGAC
>JAFGQB010000218.1 GCA_016935915.1 Spirochaetota bacterium | reverse complement strand
TTAATTGAAAATTACTATAGGAGACCTTAGTCCGGTCTCCTGTATTTTTTTAATTATTAGTACATAAAAAAACAATACTTTTTATTTTACTTTTATTCAAAAAAATAAAAAATTTTTTAAATTTCCTATTGACAAATCTGTCCTACTGTTATATAATCATATAACAGTAGGACAGAAAGTTATGTTGGATATATCAGTAGATTATAAATCACCTATACCTGTTTATGAGCAGATAAAACAGGCAGTGAAACTAAAGATCATAAGCGGTATTTATCAGAAAGACGACAGAATCGTCTCCATACGGGAACTGTCTGATGAACTTAAGGTCAATCAGAATACAATTTTAAAAGCCTATTATCAGCTTGATGTTGAAGGGTACATCTATTCAAAACCGGGGCAGGGGTACTTTGTAAAGGATATCAAGGAAAGCAGAAATAAAAAAAATGAAGAGGTCTTCAAAATCCTCACCTGTGAATATCTCAATAAAGCTCTGTCCCTTAGCTACAGTATAGAAGATATTATAAATGAGATAAAAAAAGGAGGAAAAATGGATGGAAATAATTAATCTTGAAGTAATCTGGCTTATTCTTGGAGTTGTCCTGTTAATATCGGAAATTTTTATACCAGGACTTGTGATTTCATTTTTTAGCGCAGGAGCTTTGATAACAGCTCTTTTAACATGGCTAGGAATAACCAAATCATTACAGATGCAGCTTTTAGTATTTTCGGTTTCTTCGGTTGTCATGCTGACCGTTTTTCATTTATTTATAAAAAAATATTTAATTAAAGAAAATAAAAATAAAAAGAATACCTTTAATATAAACCTGGAGCTTGGGAAGATAGTACCTGTGGTCGAGCTGATAGAACCTGATGGCGTCAGCGGCAAAGTGCGCTACCAGGGCACAATCTGGTCTGCCCGTTCTAACGAGAAAACAGCTCCGGGTGAAACAGTTCGTATCATCGGTTGTGACAATTTGACTCTGATAGTTGAGAAGATAAAAAAGGAAGAGAAATAATTTTAATCTATAGAGGTATAAAATGAATAAAGGATCAATATCTATTATTGTATTCATGGGATTTGTTGTCCTGGGATTAATACTTCTTATAATTAAGACTTATCAGCTCCATCAAGAGGAAAGGTTCGGCCGTCTAGAAAATAAAGTGTTGAAGATCATCAGTGAAGGTAATCAAACTACCGATGAGATTCAAAAAATATTATATAAGAACAGGAAATATAAAAAGCTTCCTATTCTGATCAATCGGTTCTTAACCATTTCTGCTATGATCGATGATGAACAATTGACCGAGTTTTTGATCAGCCAAAATGCTGATGTTAATTTTATATACGATCCTTTTTATGGCGAATTTGTCACCCCTTTAATGATTGCATCTGATCTGGGGCATATAAAATCTTTGAAGGTTTTATTAAAACATAAGGCGGATGTGACATTGTTGAATCACAAAGGGCAGACTGCATTGATGCATTCATGTATAAAAGATCATGTTCATTATTCATATTACAATATATTGAACAGTAAAATTAATGATTTGGAATTAAATATAAAAAGGATTGATCTTACCGAACCCGAAGATTTTAATGTTCAGCTAGAGATAATTCGTCTGTTAATAGAAGGTCATCCGGATATTCTTCAGATTAAGGACAGCAGCAATAAAACAGCATATGATTATGCAATAGAATCAGGAGAAAAAAAAATAATTAATTACTTAGGAGGTTTTAAATGAAAAAGTTTTATTTTATTATTGCGTCTTTATTTTATTTTAATTTATTTATCAATACGGTTTCTGCAAAACCAGAAGTTATTGTCAGAGCCGCCTCATATTATGAAGAATTATCAATTATTAAACTCTTTATAAAAAATATAGGCTACTTCAATAAATACAATTATACAGCTAATCTTCCATACAATGACCCTGAAGTGCAAAAATTGATTAATAAGAGTTTAAACAAAAAACTGAAAGATAAAGATTTTAAAAAATTTGAAAAGACTTTTGATAAGAAATATTATGATCCGGCTGATTATCTGAAAGGCATCGATTATGTAAACAATGTAATACCCGGTATAGAAAAGGCATTCCCTGTATTCAATGATTATGCGGACAAATGGGCATTTAAGGTTTGTAATAAATATGAGATAATACTGAGCTTGTACAGTATCGGCGGAATGGTCAGCGGAAGGGATGGCAGGATCCTTTTGTTGACCTATAAAGAGGGTAATGAAAAAAGAGGCTCCGATACACTCGGGCTTATAATCCATGAAATGATCCATATAGGCATAAATGATCCGATTATATTAAAATATAATGTACCCTTTAAGACAAATGAAAGGATCGTTAACAAATTTATCAAGCATAACCTGAAGGAGCTACTGCCGACTTATACAACAATGAGCGGATCAGAAGATGATCTAATTGATGAATTCCTGAATGAAATGGGTGCATGGGATAATCTGCCTGAAGCAGTTAAAAAATTCATGGCAAAGTATCCGGATGTAAAATAAGAATGAAAATAAATGATTAAATAATGCAGTATTATAGAGACAAGGTATAGCTATGTTCCTATGATAGCATCATGGATAAAAATTGGAATATATCGGGAAACCGATTAAATAAATATGAATTTTAAAGGAGCATTAATATGTTTTTAACTTTACTGCCTTTTTTTATTCTGGGATTTTTCATAATAATCATGATTTTCAGTATTATCAAGATCATACCCCATCAGATGACCTATGTTATTGAAAGACTGGGTAAGTATAACAGAACTTTAGAAGCTGGCTTTCACGTACTGTTTCCTTTTATAGAAAGAGTAGCCTATAAGCATTCTTTGAAAGAGGTATGTCTTGATGTTCCTCCCCAGATGTGTATAACAAAGGATAATATAGCTGTTGAGATTGACGGCATCCTTTATTTCAGGATTGTAGATCCAGCTAAGGCAAGCTATGGTATTAAGGACTACAGTTTTGCAATTGTCCAGTTGTCCCAGACAACAATGAGATCAGAGATAGGCAAGATCGAGCTTGACAAGACCTTCCAGTCAAGAGAGGATATAAACAGCTACATAGTAAGCGCTGTTGATGAAGCATCCGATCCCTGGGGCATCAAAGTCACAAGATATGAGATAAAGAACATAGAACCTCCCGAATCAATAAAAGCCGCAATGGAAAAGCAGATGAGAGCGGAACGTGAAAAACGTGAAGCAATTGCTCTTTCGGAAGGTGATAAGCTTGCAAAGATAAACCGTGCTGAAGGTGATAAACAGGAAGCTATCATGAGATCTGAAGGCGACAGGATCCGTCAGGAAAATGAAGCAAAAGGTAAGTCTTTTGCAATTCTTGAAGTTGCAAAATCAACTGCTCTGGGTATAGCTGAGATCGCAAAAGCACTAAATCAGCCCGGAGGTCAGAATGCCATGAACTTAAAGATTGCAACAGAGTGGATACAGTCTTTTGAAAAGCTTGCAAAAGAGACAAATTCAATGATAATTCCGACCGATGTAAGCAGTATTGCAAGTATTACATCTATATTAAAAAATTCATATGATTTTGCAGATGTAAAACAGCATCTTCCTGATCAGAAGAAACAGGAAAAGACTAAGTAAATACAATGTTTTAGAAAGCACTGCTGAAACTATTTACTGACTTTATTTTACTCCCAATAGCCGCTGTTATCATCTGTGATAAGCGGCTGTTTTTTAATTTAAATGATTATTTTCCGTCTTAATGATATATTCGGGATCATTGCTGATTTTTTTATAAATTGTTCTTATTATAGATTTTTTATTTCTTTCATAGTTATAATAAATATGTTCAATAATAATTGCAATAATATTATTAAATGAATCAGTTTGAATCGGTATTATTTTCCAGAATTTATCATTTTCCAGCTTATTAAAATTGGGATCTATTCCTCTTTTTATATTTTCAGGCCATAGATCGATTATTTTACCGATTTTGATTATATCATTATCTAAAGAAAAAGTGAATTTATAAAACTTACTGTATATATCCTGATAATGAGATTTATATTCAATAAAATCATCTGATATTTTAATTGTTCCCGGATACCAGCTGTGCTTTTCCTCAATAAATCTGGTCCATGTGCCTTTAAGCATTTCTTTTTTTAATACAAGATCTGGTATTCCTATAATTTTTGTTATTAGATAAGCATCTTTATTGTTATGTTTTGTGTTACTTATAAATTCACCTTTGTTTTTAAATGCAATTTTTTTAGCTTCACGATAAGTTACTGTTGATCTCAAATTACTTAACTCAATATATGCAATCTTTTGTATTCCCCTGCATTGCGAAATGAAGCTTTCATCCTCGCTTAATATTTTTATACCATCCTCATTTAATACTGATGAATCATTACTTTTATTAATTTCTATGTAATTATAGTTTTTGTCAGCAGATCTGCCAAATAAATTTTTATCTGTTACCTTTTGCGCTTTCCATTTCCATGAATATTTATATTTATCGATTGCATCACCGGTAAATATATCTGGATTATTACCTTTGAGTTTATCGGATGTATATGTTGAATGATTATTATTTATCTTAAAGATAATCCTGTCCTTTTCTATGAACCAGATATTTTGCTTCTCATTATTTTTGATATTAATCCATGGATTGTATTTTTCAATTGTTCCGTCGGATTTTAAGTAATAATAATAAAAGTCATCCGGATTATTGATTTTTTCGATTTTCCAGTAAGAGTTGTTAAAAACCTTTTTCTGTAAATTGTTTTCAGCACTTATGGTCAAATCCGATGAAATAAAAAACAACAGTACAATTAATATTAAAAGCCTAGGTTTTAATGAATTCATAATTAGTCTCCTTTTAAAATATAATAAATCGTTTTTATTTTACTCTTGATTTAATCTCAATCAATTCCTTCACTGTATTTAAATCGGAACCTGTTTTAACCTCTATGACAATTGATCTTAATTTTTTATTTTTATCCTTATTTAGATATTGATCTTTTATATTATCTTCCAGTGAACTTGTTTTTATTGCATCCTCCGCTTTATTATTAAAATAAAAGGAAGTTTTAAAATATCCGCTCCAAACGGAAACCCAGCAGATTGTTTTCTTTTTTTCTGTCACTTTAAAAAGCCAGCTTTTACCGTCATTGTAATAGCGCCATTCTGTCGATATTTGAGGAAAATCATTTTTTAAAAGTTCCATAAATGAATTCCATGCATTCAATGAATTTTCAAGATATTGGGTCAAAACCGTATCGTCAGGATATTTATTTTTATCATTTAAACACGGCTTTTCCATACTGCCTGCCTTATTTATAATTTTTCAATACATATCCGTAATCATAAATACTTTCCTGATTGCCGTTTTTGATTCTTTTTTTTATTCTTTCAAAAGGCATTATAGTTTCTCCGTTCTTCAATTTCATTGAAATCGGAAATTTTGCATTTTTATCATTGATCCATTTTGCTCCAATACTGTACCGCAGTACCTCGCCTAAATAACAGCCGAGCATAAAAATTAGATCATTGTTATTTGTAATATTATCAGGATTATTCATTTTCAGCTCCTGATCTATCTTTTCATCAATTGATCTTAAGCTGTTAATGTTCAGTTTCCAGAGCCTTTTTTCATTCCTGAAATTGTTCAAGACAATGCCTGCAGTTGTTTCGATCAAATTTTTTCCTATCAGGCAGCCTCTTTTTATTTTTGATTGTATGTATCTTTTATAAAGCAGAATGTACAATGAACATGAAATTAATGTTACTGTAGCGGCAACTTCAATTATTGTAAAAAAGAACAAACCTTTGCTCAATTTTTTTTCTCCTTTATCCCGCTTTTTCGCGTTATTTTGGCGATAAAAACTTCCGCTGACTCTTTATATGACAGTACTCGATTTTTAAGCTCTGTCCCTCAAGTTTAAAAAAATTAAATTTCTAAGTCTGATTTTTTAATCATCTGTTTGACCATATGAGTTCGATCTCGGAAAATCCTTTACCTTCTATGATTTTGGTCAAGCATTTACAATTGATTTTTTTTGCTCCGGACAGCTCCAGAGCTTTTTTATAGAATCCGATTATGGCATATTCTATCAGGTGATGATGCATTTCAAAGCCTGAATATTTGATCCTGGCTTTGTTTTTTTCAAACAGCAATGTTTCAATTGTTACACCCCTGAAATAATATTTATGGGTGCTGGTTATCTTTTTAATGACAAATTCAGGAGAGCCTATTTTAATGAATATTTTATAAATGCCACGCAATTGTTTTTCGAACATTTCTTCAGAACGAGTGATCAGTACTTTTTCATCTCCCTCAGTTGTTATTTTTATGTCTGCCGAAAGGAATTCTATGAATAAATCAAGCGGATACAAGTCAGAATAAACAATTTCCGAGATACCGAATAATTTCCTGGCATCATAGCTCAATAAAGCAAGAATTTTTTTGTAAGAATCATACCCGGTACGTTTTTTAACAGCCTCTATTGAGTCTGACAGTACAGTTCCCTTTATTTCAACCATTTTATTATCCTGTTTAAATCATCTTATCTTTCTCATTTCCCAGACAGTACCTTTTGGATCCGGGCAGTGTATCCTGAACACTAATCTATCATCATTGTTCCATGAAGGAAAGCCCAATGTCACTCTCCATAGATAGAGGTTCATAACATGCATCAGCGCATGACATAAACTTTCGGGTTTGCTGTAGGGATTTTCAAATATAAAAGTATCCCCGATATTATGTCTGCATTCTTCGTTTTTTTCAATACATTTAACCTCAATTTTACCCAATTTTTTCCATAATTTTAAATAATCATCATGATTTTTAATAATGCTGGTGTTTATATTAAGATCAAATGCTTCATTATTTTCCATGGTTTACTCCATAAATTAAATTTGAAAATGTAAAAAACGATTTTTTTGGGCGCAAAAGACTTTCGCGATATTACTATCTTCCTTTGTTTTTATTGCTTTTTAAAGTAATAATCAATTGAGAAATTGAGAGAACCATGCCGCTTAATATGCCTATATTGTAATATAGACCATTGCCTGTTGCAATTATAAAAATGAATAATAATATAATAAACAGTTGAAAGACAGACAGGGATAGTTCGGCAATGAAAAATTTTTTTGATTCTACAAATTCCTTTAATTTTACAAGTATGATGATGACGGATAAAATGAAAAAAAGCAGACATGGGATCCTTATACCGTAGATTGAATAATTGCCGTCCCATGCATTGCCGTAACCGTCATTTGTTTCAACCCAGTTGACAAAGGTCAGCAAAAAATTGATGCTTGTAATGAGAAAATAATTATAATACTTTTTTAAAAACCTCATAATTCATACCTCTTTTTAAAATATTTGCTTCCAATATAATTATCGGATTATAAACACAGTGTTTCATATTATAGCTTAATTGATAAACTTTTATCAATTATTAATTTTTTTTCTGTAAATTCTACTCAATATTAAATTTATTACAAATCCCGCTGTTAATCCCAGAAAATATCCTGCTAAAATATCGGTAAGAAAGTGTACTTTTAAAATCAGCCGTGATAATGAAATGATTATTGAAACAATAAAAACTGTTATTCTCAAATATCTGTTTTTTTCTATTTTTGTACAAACATAAAATGATGCACCTGAAAATGCAGCGTGGCTTGAAGGAAAAGAAAATGAACCTGTTCTCAAAGTATTTATAGTTATATCAGTTAAAATCATAAAGGGTCTTGGTCTCTGGATCAGGTTCTTTAAAATTATATCTGACAAAAAATAAGTTAAAACAAAAGTAAATCCCCATAAAAGCCAGTAATGATCATTTTTTTTCCTTATTAAGATTATGATAAAAAAAAATGTCCAGCCGATGGCATAATAACTTAAATAAGTAAAAAAATT